>DASYTP010000139.1:0-13116 GCA_036002145.1 Bacteroidota bacterium
TCTCCTTCAGCGTATCGAAATACTGAGTCATGATCACAAGACTCATCACGTCCTGTGATGTAGTTCCTTCGACGCTCTCCTTGAACTGTTGGACTGACTCGCGCAACCCCTCGACAATCGCCTTCCGTTGCGCAGCAATGCCTTCACCATTAAGCCGCTTGCTTTCCCTTTCCGCCTCAGCCTTTTTCACGGTGAGTATCTTCTCAGCCTCGCCTCGCTCATTCGCGGCCACACGCTCGCGCTGTGCCGCATTGATCTCATTCATCGCGGTTTTTACTTTTGCGTCGGGATCAATATCGGTGACGAGCGCCTTCGAAATGCTGTAGCCATAGTCGTCCATCGTGTCGGAGAGCTCCTTCTTCACGGCATCGGCGATCTGATCCTTCTTCTGGAACACTTCATCCAGCTTCATCTCCGGGACTCTTGCGCGAACTACGTCGAAGACGAACGATTCAATTTGCTGTTCCGGATCTGCAAGCTTGTAGAATGCTTCCTGCACCTTCGCCGGAATAATATAGAACTGTACCGGGACAATCATCGTGACGAAAACATTGTCCTCTGTTTTTGTCTCAACTTTTACATCAAGCTGTCGTACCTTGAGAGAGGGTCTTCCTGCAATTTTATCGATGAGCGGGAGTTTCATTCCCAGCCCGGGTGTCGCTATCCTCTTGAATTTGCCGAACCGTTCAATGACTGCGTTGGTCTGCTCCTTGACTGTGAAAAACGAGCTGAACAGCACAATCAAGAAACCTATGATACCAAATGCCCAGACGATATATGAGACCGCTATCGTTGATTCTACCATCAGTCTGCGCTCCTCGATGATCTATGAAAAGTAAGTTCAGGAAATATACCGCATTCTGAAGGAAGGATCAAGTTGATTGCGGATTGTTGAGGCGGAGCCGAAATCCCGCACGGAGTGCGGGACGGATTGTCGATTGCGGATTGGACGCGCGACAATCCATCAGTATTAAGAATGCAGAATACAGTAAACAGTTTTCAGAAAAGTAGTCAATATGCTCTTTCGAGCATCGAGGATCAAGGATCGAGGATCCAGGATCAAGCATCGAGGATCGAGGATCGAGTATCCCCTCTTTTGCTTTTCTTCCCCCGGACTGTTAACCTTGAGCACCCCGTAAGCGTCTTACAAGTATCATGCATTCATACAAAGGAGCTTCTTATGGATAGTATTCACGAAGAGACAATTATGTTCGTCGCACTCGTCGCCCTCGCGGGGTTCGTGTTATGGCTGCTGTTCCGGCGGTACCAGGTTATTTCGCAGGCCCGCTTGCAGCGCGTCGAAACATTCAACAAGCTCATAGAAAAGTTCGGCACGACGCAGGAGTTCATCGAATTTGTCAACAGCGAACAGGGAAAGAGATTCCTGGAAGATCCCCTCCCCCAGCAGATGCACCCGAGGAAAACTGTTTTGCGGTTCATCCAGACGGGGGTAATTCTGGCGGCAGTCTGTGTCGCTTTCCTGATCAAGTGGATGCAACTCGAAACATTTCTCACCACGCAGACCCCTCCCGACATCAACTGGATAAACGAAGCTATGGACTACGAGTACTGGACGTGGCTCAGCGGGGCGGTCTCCGTCGGCATGATCGTGCTCGCAATCGTCACAAACTTCTTCACGAAAAAATGGCGTGTCGATTCCTCTTCACCGGCAAACAACTGAGGCGGTCGGCCTCGCTGCCCGATGAGCACTCCCAAGCATATGGATGAATCTGCCTTCGCTTCATTCTATGAATCTACGAAACGGCAACTATGGTTGTACATCGTCAGGGTAGTCGGTGATGCATCGGTTGCTGACGACCTTTTCCAGGAAACGTACTTAAGATTTCTTCAACACACACTACGTGAGAGTGACGAGAAAGCCGTGAAATCGTATCTGTACCGCATCGCGACGAATCTTGCGAATGACCATTGGCGAAAACTCAAACGGCATCGCACCTGGTTCGGAGCCGACCAGGACGATACTCCGCAGGTGACCGACCCGCGGAACCCCGATCTTCGGCACGACGTTGGCGCGGCACTCCGCCAGCTTAGCGCCCGGCAGCGATCGCTCCTCTGGCTTGCATACGTCGAGGATTACGGACATAAGGAAATTGCCGGGATGCTCAAGCTGCGGGAGGGGAGCATCAAGGTGCTGCTGTTCAGGGCGAGGCAGAAACTGTCGGAAGTTCTCAGACATATGGGAATCTCACCGGAGGCGACACCGTGATCGCAACGTTCTGTACATCCGAGCGTGAGATCATCGCAGCGGTGAAATCGCAACACTGGACGGACGACCTGCGGCACCACGTCACAAACTGCGCACACTGTCAGGAGACAATTGCAATGACCACAATGCTGAAGAATTTTTCAACCATCGACACCGAGCATCCTTTGCCGATGTATCGGATCATCTGGCTGAAGGCGCAATATGCGCGCAAGGAAGAACGCCTCTCGACACTTGATCTTGTTGCACTCGGCGGCATGACGCTCGTCGGGATTGCGGGCCTTCTCGGATTACTGGTATGGCGATTTCCGCAGCTGTTCGCGGGTGTTTTCGATTCCGCAGCGAGAACCGCGCCGGGCTTCACGAACGTGTTTTCAGACGGCGCACCTCTCGCGGTCATCATTGGTGCTCTCGTGTTGGTGTGGGGACTCACGCGCGGATCGTTTCCTGCTGAACGATGAATCGAATCCGATCGGAGATCATGTCATTATGCAGGGACGTGACTCATCCGAGCGTGTCGGGCGTGTGATGACGTTCACTGGGCAGTCCCTACTTGGACCCGCTGGAAGCGCGGCATTGCTCCGCCTCGGCTCATCCGCGAGCGACATGGTGCCCGAATCAAGCAGGACGGAAACATCGTGGATCTTCTTTTCCAACGGCTACACACGGTTCAGCGATCCTATTTCGGCGGCCGGAAGAGCGCAAGGCATTGCATTATCATTCGGCAAAGGACGTGTTGTTGTGCTCGGCGAGGCGGCGATGCTCACCGCACAGATAGGTCGTACACCGTTCGGCATGAATGTGACGGGGATCGATAACCGTAAATTTGCTCTGAATATTATGCACTGGCTTTCCCGCCTGTTGAGCTAAAGCGGCTAACTTTTTCAAGAGTCGTTGCAACTTGTCACGTTCTTCCATCGTATATGCGTGTGCACGGCATCCCGTTAACAGACAAAGGAACACTCCTGATGAAAACTCTGATAGCGATACTCCTCCTGTTTGCTCTGGAGAACTCTGTTTCCCATGCACAAACTTCGGCAGATTCTACCGCGATCAAACAGACGGCGCTGAATTATATCGAAGGCTGGTACGAGGGGAATGGCGAACGCATGGAGCGTGCGCTTCATCCAGAGCTTGCGAAGCGGGTTGTCAACACCGATGCGCAGAGCGGCAGAAGCCGGCTTGGTCAGATGAGCGCGCTCACCCTGATCAACAGCACGAGGGCAGGAGGCGGCAAACAGACTCCTCCTAAACAGCAGCAGAAAGACGTTACGATACTCGATATCTATAACAATGCCGCGAGCGTTAAGATCGTTGCTTCAACATGGATAGATTATCTCCACGTGGCAAAATGGAACGGGGAATGGAAGATCGTTAACGTGTTATGGGAATTGAAACCGGAGAAAAAGTAAAGTAGCAGGAGGAAAAACGATGCCATCAAAATCGAAAAAGCGGACGGCACATTTTCACGGACTTCGCACCGTGGTATACTTTGTCCGTGACGTGAAGAAGGCGAGATCATGGTACATCAAAGCGCTGGGGATCAAGCCGTACTTCGATATGCCGCAGTACTATGTCGGGTTCAACGTCGGTGGATACGAGTTAGGATTGCATCCCGACAATCACAAGCGATCGAAAACCATCGGCGGGGTTGATGCGTATTGGGGCGTGTCCGATGCCGGGCAATCGCTTAAACGATTGCTGAAGCTTGGGGCCAAATTATACAATCCCGTTGAAGACGTCGGCGGCGGTATCAAGCTCGGGGCGGTAAAAGATCCGTTCGGAAATCTCCTCGGAGTGATCGAGAACCCGCATTTCAAAAAATAGTATTCATCAAAGAGTTCGGGCAGCCATCTGCCCGTGGCGTTTCTGACCGCACCTCCGACGAGATTGATGTTTGCCGA
Organism: Bacteroidota bacterium; assembly: GCA_036002145.1. Classification (GTDB taxonomy): domain Bacteria; phylum Bacteroidota; class Ignavibacteria; order UBA10030; family SZUA-254; genus DASYTP01. The sequence continues at coordinate 4,129 of DASYTP010000139.1, forward strand.
GCCGTAGATCGGATGCTCGCCTCCGGGGTCGCGCGCCATGGGTAGGTCGAGTGTATACTTATACCAGTCCGGCTGTTCTGTTTGCCCCTGCATACGGTTTTCCTCCCCGGGTGATAGCGAATCGGCGTCGTCTATCGAAAGCCCGCTGGCCATGTTCATCAGGTCTTCGACGGTCATCCGGCTCTTACGCTGATCCCAGTTGGCAAAAGGCTCGTATTTCGGAAATAGCGAAAATGCCGGCGTCTCAGGTCCTATCCTGACACCGCGATCACGGGCGATACCGACAAGCACAGGTGCGATCGCTTTACTCGCAGACCGCATGTCGTGTGTACGGTCCGCCTCATATCCGTAGAAATACTCTTCCAGCACCAACTTCCCGTGGCGGGCGATCAGCAAACTATGGATGTTGAGCAGATTATCCGGTGAGGGAATCGCCTTAAGAATCTTTCGGTGCAATGATTTGCTCGTTACCCCAGACTCCAACAAGTGTCTCTGCTCCCCCGGCGACAGAATTGCCGCTCTGTCCGATGAGGATTGAAGAGAGCCAGACGATACCGGTGACAACCTTGGCGAAACAGCGCACTTTAATACTAACGACTCCTTTTTACATAAGACGGTCCGTCGCTTAGTTGCGGATAATCTTTATAAGCGCATCGAGTGCTTTTGGGTCTTCACATTGACCCAGCCAGAAGATTGCCTGCTTCCGGATTTCCGGATTCGGATGTGTTCTTGCAATTGTCACCAGATCACTCACGGCTTCACCATCGTCTTGCTGAGTAAGGGCGAAGAGCGCACTCTTCTGCACCTCCGTTTCTTCATCTTTGTAGACGAGTTCCTTCAAGGTACCGACGGCTTTCTCCGAGGCTTTCTGTCCCAGCCAGAATGTGGCCTTCTTGCGTGTTTCCATATCTCGGTGAGTTTTTGCAAGAGAGATGAGCGCATCCGTACTTGCTTCACCTTCCATTTGGCTGATGGCAAAGACTGCTTTTTCCCGAACATCCTCAGATTTGTCATCCCATGCCGTCTCGGTGAGAATTTTTCTCGCATCCTCGGAGTTTGTCTGGCCGAGCCAAAACGCCGCTTCCTCTCTTACTTCAGATATCCCGGAACCTTGAAGAGTTCGTTTCAAGAAAGAGATCGCATCCTTCGAATCATTGTGAAGCCCGATGGCCATGATCAGTCGCTTCTTTATCTCGATGACGTTGATATTTGAAAAGACCGACTCCAGGAATGTAACGCTTTCCGCATAATCTGCAACGCCGAGCCAGAAGATGGGTTCCACTCCAAGATCGACGTGAAGAGAAAGATTACTCACTTTGAGTTCATCAACGCTTCTGTCGCGTGTTCCCGGCATATGAAACAGGATGCCTACTTCCTTTACGACTTTTCGCCGCGGTTCCTGTTCATCGTCGAAGCTTATCATTCCATCCATCGAGGATATCCCATGAACAGAGTGATCGGAAATACGGTCCTCCGGCGTCATTCCGGTGAGAAGTTCCTCCAGCGTCGGTTTGTTTCGCCGCGGATCCGAAAAGAAACTGCCGATGTAAGAGTGTTCGTTCATCATCCGCTCGATGCTGTATCCGATCCAGTACTCTTTCTCAAAACCTTTGCCCTTGGCCTCCTCGATTGCACCCGACCAACGTTCGGCGAGCGGTTTCCCGGTCCCGTGAACGTGAACAACAGTCTGAGCCGGTGAGAGAATTCCGCCTCCAAGCAGCGTGAGGACGAAAGAAAGCAATCTGATCAATGAATGCGCATGGGTCATGATGGTTACTCCTTCTGCTTTACGCCGAGAATGTCCAGGAGCGCGGCACGCGCTTTGTCGGTACCGATCTGTCCGAGGGCATTCACAGCTGTGCTGCGAAGATGCTTATTGCTTCCGCTCTTCGCGAGCTCTGTAAGAATCGGCACAGCATCGTCGCTGCCGCTGTTGCCCAGAGCGTGGATGGCGGCTTTTTGCAATTCCGGGTCGGTGGATTCTTTCGCCACCGTGGCGAGGGTCTTGACAGCTTCCGGCTCTTTTCCCTCGTTGCCGATTTGGTAAAGTGCCTGTTTTCTGACTTCCGGACTCTTTGCCTTTCGCACAATATCGAGCATGAGGTCTGCAATGCGTCCATGGGAAGCATTGCTCAGCGCATACAGGGCTGTTTTTGCAATTCTATCGTTCGAATTGGAAATCGCCGTTTCGTAAAGGTATTTCTGCACTTCTTCGCCTCCAATATTTCCCATACTGTGTATGGCGGCTTCTTGCGTGCCCGGGTCATTGCTGATCGAAACGATTTGTTTGAGTGCCGCGACTGCTTCCGTTTGACGGGTATTTCCGAGAGCGTATGCCGCCGCCTTCCGCAATTCCTCGTCCTCGCTCTTGAGTGCAGCTTCACTCAGCGCCGCAACGGCATCGGGGTCGTTAAGATTTCCGACGGTGTACAACGCTGCCTTCCGGACTTCGGTGAACTTCGCCTCCTTCAGAATGCGACGGAGTTCCAAAGCCGTCTTACTCGATGAGCTATTGCCGATTGCATAGGTTGCCGCTTTTGCCAGTTCTACATCGGCGTTCGTGCGAGCAACCTCGCCGAGAAATGGCACGATTGCCTCATTCTCCTCCTGGTGATTGCCGAGGGAATACAATGCGGCCTTCCGGACTTCCGCTTCTGAATTGGAGAGTACAATTTTCTTCAGGATTTCTATAGTTTCCGCATCGGCGTTATTGCCGAGAGCATAAATTGCATCTTTCCGCACCTTCTGACTGAGGTCGTTTGCCGCAATCTCCTCCAACTTCTTTTTACTTTTGGGCGAATCGAAATTCGCAAGCATGTAGACGATCTTACTGCGCATCTTCGTGCTCTTGGTTTGTGCGTACAGGTCGATGATTGTCGAGAGTGCCTTCTCGCTGCCCATGTTACCGAGCGCATACAGTGCGGCAAGCTTGACGTCTTCATCCTCCGCATCGTCCATGCCTTCCAGCTGGGCTTCGTACTCCGGCTTTCCTTCGCGTGACAGCTGGCTCGCAATGGCGACCATATTCGATTTTGCATCTTCCAGCCAGTTGCTCTTCGGATAATCTGCGATGAACTCGCGATAACATTCGAAAATCCGTTCCCTGTTTTCTCCAATCTTATCGCGGGTATAGCAGTGCCAATAGTGCGCGGCATCGATGAGATTGCTCTTGGAATGTTTCTTGATAAAATCGCCGAATGCTTCCTGGGCTTCCTTCCATTTCTCATCGAGGATATAGCCATACGCCTTTTCGTATGCTTTTGACGTCGCATCCTGAGCCTGCGATGTTGCCCGCAGGGGTAAGAACACCACCGCCAGGATCAGGACCATTCGTTTTATCAAAGAAAATGTTGTCGACATACTATGTTCCTCCGTGTGCTAAAGATTGTTTGGTTGTTTTGCTTCGGGATTTTGCTTAGAAGATTTGCGGATCATCGCCCGCATTTCTTCAAGGTTGATCTTGAGAAGGATCGATTTCTCGTTCACGCCTTTCCTGACCAGCTGGACCGCCGGGACTCCGGGAGTGACTTCTACATTGGCGAGTTGCAGCAGAATGATCTGCAGGTCCTGGATAAGCAAGCGGAGAAGCTGTTGATCGGGCTTGTTGAGCGACGCAGCGAGAACGCTACCCTGCGTGATCAGCTCCCGTGACACTTCCTGATGACGGCTGAGGCCGAACGCATTGTGGTGCGTCTCATCAAGATTCGTGATCCCGATGAGCAGATTCCTGGAGCGTTCGAGATATGCCAGGGCTTGCTCCCCCGTTGAATCGACGGTCGAAGCGGGGATGGATGCGGCAGTTTGTGTCGGCTGCTCCTGAAGGAGAGACTGGCTCCCGGTGTGGCGATCGGAGAAAATCGTTTTGCCCGCATAGATACCGATAGCGACCAGGAGCAGTGCCGCTACTCCATACGCCCACCCCGGCATGCTTGCCGGTCTCCATCGATCGACCGGCACATGAGAGCGATCGCTGTTCTTTGCTTCCATCAGCTTCGCGCTGAGCGCATTCCAGTAGCCGGTCCAGTACGCCTGATCCGGTTCCATGCGAGTGCGCCTCGTCATGACGGACAACGCCTCTCGCATCTTCCCAAGCTCCGCCGTGCATGTATTGCAGGTGGCAAGATGATCGTCAAGAGTCTGCCTCATCCCGGCGTCCAGTTCGTCGTAGAGACTCTGGACAAAATATTTCCTGCTTTGTTCACATGTCATATTATCGCTCCTCAAGACCGAGATCGGTCTTGTAAAACACAAGTTCCTTTTGTAACCGTTTGATTGCGCGGAAGAGATACGATTTCACTGAACCTTCCGCTATCTTCATCGTGCCGGCGATCTCTTTGAGAGGAAGGTCGTGGTAGTGTCTCAGGACAAACACCGAACGCTCCTGCGGCGAAAGTGTCTCAAGGGCACGATCGATGTGTTCCTGCATGACCCCTGCCTCCGCCTTCCTGTCCGGACCCGGGGTAGTTTGCTCATTGTATGTCATTGTACTGCATCCTTCAAGATTGTCTCGATACTCCAGCGCTCGTTTCGATTTCATGCGCCAGTGATCGTAATAGATATTCATGGTAATGCGGTAGAGCCACGTTGTCCATTTCGCTTCGGCGCGAAACCCCTTCAACGCCCCGTAGGCGCGGATAAATACCTCCTGCGAAAGGTCTTCCGCGTCGTGGCGATTTCCGGTCAGATCGTACGCCAATCGGTATGTCTTGATCTTCGAGCGCTCGACAAGCTCACGGAAAGCCTCCATATCGCCACGCTGCGCACGATCGATCAGAACCTTTTCATCGATCACTACCGCTCCAGTTGTTCGAAGGATAAGACGAAAGGTACGCTGAAAAGGTTTACGAGGCAAACCCGGACATTTGATTTTTACTTTTCCGTCCAGTTTCCTATATTACCCATTGTTATTGCAAACCCACTCATCTCGTTGATCGAGGAGAAATACTATGCGTCGAACGCTGCTCGCATTGTTCGTGCTCGTCAGTACTGCCCCCGGCAGACAGCAGTCAATCGCCCCGAACGAGAATCTTGTCATCGATGGCATCCCGCCGATTCCCGCGTCGGTCGCCGAAGCCGTCGGCAGGTACACCGAGTTTCGTTCGGCAGGTCTGCTGAGCTGGCATCCTTCCTACCATGATATGCTGATCAGCACCCGCTTCGCCGATGTCCCGCAGATTCATCTCGTGAGGATGCCTGGCGGCGACCGCACACAGCTCACGTTCTTTCCCGAACGCGTCGGCGGTGGCTCGTACAATCCGGTACATGGCAAATACTTCGTCTTCAGTAAAGACGTCGGCGGCGGTGAATGGTACCAGAATTATCGCTATGATTTGTCGAGCGGCGAGGTTGCACTCCTCACCGATGGAAAGTCGCGCAACAGCCTCGGCACCTGGTCGGACGACGGTACTCGCATGGCATATACTTCGACTCGCCGCAACGGCAAGGACGTCGACGTCTACACGATCGATCCCGGCGATCCTAAAACCGACAAGCTGCTTCTTCAGGTCGAAGGCGGCGGCTGGTCCCCCTCGGGATGGTCTCCGGATGGAAAGAACCTTGTCGTCAATGAATACATCTCCGTAAATGAAAGCTACCTCTGGCTCGTTAAAGCCGGCACTGGAGAGAAAACTCTCCTCACACCGAAAGGGGGCAAAGAACAGATCTCCTATAGCGGCGGGCAATTCAGCCGGGACGGCAAGGGAATCTATGTCACCACGGACCGGGAGTCGGAGTTTCAACGGCTCACCTACATCGATCTCGTGAATCAGAAGCACACCTACCTGACTTCGCACATCAACTGGGATGTCAGCGATTTCGATCTCTCGTGGGACGGCAAGCGCATTGCATTTACTACCAACGAGGATGGGATCGGTGTCCTCCATATTCTCAATATTGAGAGCGGCAAAGAAGAACAGGTTCCGAAACTTCCGGTCGGCGTCGTCTCGGGATTACGATGGCATAAAGACGGCAAGCTCCTCGGCTTCAACATCAGCTCGGCCCGGTCAACGAATGATATTTATTCTCTGGAAGTGGCCAGCGGCAAGGTCGAACGGTGGACGACAAGCGAGACAGGAGGAATCAGGGTGGACAATTTTTCTGAGGCGGAGCTCATAAAGTGGAAGTCAAGCGATGGCAAGATGATCTCAGGATTTCTCTACAACCCACCAGCAAAGTTCAGTGGCAAACGTCCGGTCATTGTGAATATTCATGGGGGCCCCGAAGGACAGGCTACCCCCGGATTTCTCAGCAGAAACAATTACTATCTTAATGAGATGGGTATCGCCATCATCTTTCCGAATATCCGGGGCTCGTCGGGCTACGGAAAAACCTTCCTCAAGCTCGACAACGGCTTCAGGCGGGAAGATTCGTACAACGACCTTGGCGCTCTTCTCGACTGGATCAAGACACAGCCCGGCCTGGACGGCGATCGGATTATGGTTACGGGGGGAAGTTACGGAGGCCACTCCACGCTCGCGGTTTCCACGTTCTTCAGCGATAAGATCCGATGCGCCGTCGATGTGGTAGGTATGTCCAACCTTGTGACGTTCCTCGAAAGGACCGAGAGCTACCGCCGCGACCTTCGCCGCGTGGAATACGGTGATGAGCGTGATCCGAAGATGAGGGAGTACCTCGAAAAAATTGCTCCGTTGAATAATGTCGGGAAGATCAAGAAACCGCTTTTTGTGGTACAGGGAAAGAACGACCCGCGCGTGCCATTTACCGAAGCCGAGCAGATAGTCGCGGCACTCAAGAAAAGTCAGACGCCCGTTTGGTACCTGATGGCAAACGATGAAGGTCATGGCTTTTCAAAAAAGAAGAACCAGGATTTCCAGTTCTACGCAACGGTGATGTTCATGAAGGAGTATTTGTTGAAGTAGCTCTCCTTCCTGTCCGATGTGCCAGCAGTTTGCATCGTCACGCGGCGGGAACTCAAGCGGTTTCAATTCCGTTCAGATTGTTTATAGCGTTGATTAGTCCAGTAAAGAGCCGTAACTTACACCATATCACCACCCTATCACTTACCAAGGAGCTCGTGATGAATCTCTATGTCGGCAACATCTCTCGCGACGTCACGGAAGACGACTTGCGCCAGGCATTTCAGGCCTTTGGTGCCGTTGATTCCATTAGCATCATCAAAGACAAATTCAGCGGCATGCCCAAGGGCTTCGCGTTTATAGAAATGCCCGTAAAGACAGAGGCTGAAGCAGCCATAGCAGCGTTGAAAGGCAAAGAGCTGAAGGGACGCGCTATCGAGGTTAACGAGGCACGCCCTCGTGAGGATCGCAAGCCCCGTCAGGGAGGAGAGGGAAGAAACCGGAACTGGAGCAAAGGTAGAAACGGCGGCGGTGGAAACCGCTTCTGACGAAAGGAGCGGTCGAACGTGATCGCCCCGTGTTGTCTTCGGTTTCTGAATCGTTGTTACCTCTTCCGCGGTAGTTATGCTTTCCGATGTGCATCTCTTTGATGAGATCACTGACGGATCGGTAAGGTTGATCTGAGATTCGAGGGAATCCGCAGATTCTCAGCTCCCGGTGTACATGCCGGCGATGAAAAGATCAGCTCCAGCGCATTTTTTCCCACAGTTGAACAGTCCGACCCCCGAGTCATGAAATATATTGTTTTGCTCTTTGCAGCTTTCCCCTTGCTCCATGGACAGCAGCGCGTAACCTATACGATCTCGTTTGAGAACAGAGTTCACCACGAGGCGGAAATCACCGCTGCTTTTTCCGGAGTGCCCTTCAAGACGCTCGAAGGACGGATGAGCCGCTCATCACCCGGGCGTCACGCGCTTCACGAATTCGCAAAAAACGTCTACAACGTGAGAGCGTTCGACAGCAAAGGAAATACTCTGTCGATCATACGTCCGAATCTTCATCAATGGGACATCGCACATCACGTGAAGACGAATGCGCTCGGGCTTCTCGGCGCGCTTACCCACGAGTTTATCCACAGTTGGAATGTGGAGCGCATAAGGCCAAAATCGTTGGAGCCCTTCAACTTCGAGGAGGCTAACATGTCCGGGGAGCTATGGTTCGCCGAAGGAATCACAAATTACTACCAGCAGCTCACACTTGTTCGTGCACAGATTGTCAGCATCGATAAATACTCAAAGAATATTTCCGGCGCGCTGAGTTACGTCATCAACGGGCCGGGGCGACAATTGTCTTCGGCGGTGAATGATACACTGGAAGAACACCGTCAATTGGAAGTGGTGCCGTACGAGCATGTTTCGTTGCCAGTAACGGATGCAATGTCTGCATTTCGTGAGCAGTGGCTTGGAACACACGCCGGAAAAGAGCTGCCCGCCCTGACGAAAACATGCTCCGTATGCAAGCGAACCTATCCTTTCAAGCTTGATTACTGTCAATTTGATGGCGATACGCTCAGAATCATGCCCGGGAAGTAACCGTTGACCCTGATTGACGCAGGTCAGATGAGAATAGCACATCCGCGATTTTATCAGTATATTTTATGGTCCACAAGAATTTGAATTGTAAAGGATCAGACCGTATGAAAAGGCGCATTCCGTTCTGGATGGCCATCGGATTCACGATTGCAGCCCTGGTGCTTGGCGCCGGTGTGGGGATTTCGATTTCCCGCGACAACATTTTCGATCAATTGAACAAGTTTAAAGATGTTCTCGCGCTGACCGAGAAGTTCTACGTCGATAGTTCTGATGTGAAAAAACTCACCGAATCTGCAATCAACGGATTGCTCTCGCAGCTTGATCCGCATTCGATATACCTGCCGCCGAGCGAAACCAAAACAGAAACAGAGAAACTTCAAGGATCTTACCAGGGTGTGGGGCTGGAAATTGTCTCGCTGAATGACACAATCACGGTATCCGAACCGATGGGTGGAGGCCCTGCAATCAAGCTTGGCATACTCGGGAACGATAGAATCGTGAAGATCAATGACAGCTCGGCGGTTCGGCTCACGACAGCCCAGGCCTCTCAGCGGCTCAGGGGTCCGAAAGGAACGAAGGTG
>DASYTP010000140.1:0-10983 GCA_036002145.1 Bacteroidota bacterium
GCGTGATGTTAAAATAGCCCCGCTTGATTTTCAATGAATTTCTGCTATTTTAGGATTAGCTCGTAAATGAGAAGGGGTTCAAAATGTTACCGTTAAGCGCGATTATTGTGCTGAGTTACCTGGTGGGATCGATTCCCACGAGCATCATTTTTTCCAAGGCGCTACGAGGAATCGACATTCGTGACCATGGCAGCGGAAACGCCGGTGGAACGAATGTGATTCGCGTGTTCGGCTGGAAGGTTGGAGCCAGCGTGATACTTCTCGACATTCTCAAAGGGTATGTCGCCACCATGATTGTCACGAAACTCATGTACGGCGCCCTGCCGTTCAACAATGCCACACCGTTCGAAGATATAACGGTTGTAAGGATCATCGCAGGTTGTGGTACAATTCTCGGACATATCTGGACGGCGTTCGGCGGCTTTCGCGGCGGGAAGGGTATCGCGACGGCCGGCGGCGTACTGCTTGGACTCGCGACCATCGAGGTATTGATGGCAATCGGAGTGTTCACAATCGTATTTCTGCTTTCACGCTATGTATCGCTAGGTTCCATCAGCGCAGCCATCTCCCTGCCGCTGGCGATGCTGGCGCGGCACAATATCTTCCACGCGGAACTCGAGGGGTATCACACGCTGATCTTTGTCAGCATAGGCATATCGATCCTGCTGGTCTACACGCATCGGGAAAATATCAAACGGCTTGTTGCGGGAACTGAGCAGCGTCTCACAGCATATCGAAGACAGCGGAGAGACACAAGCTCATAGGCATCTACTCCTAAAATTCATCTTATCTTAGCCTCACACTATGCGCGTTGCAGTGTTGGGCGCGGGCAGCTGGGGTACAACGCTCGCCATCCTGCTGAATTATAACTCCCACCAGGTAACACTCTGGTCGCATAGCGCCGACCATGCACAATCAATGATCGAAACACGGGAAAATGCCCAGCTTCTCCCCGGCATGCCCATTCCACGCGAGATATCCATCACGAGCGATGTCGAAGCCGCCGTTGCGAAAGCCGAGATGGTTGTTGCCGCCGTGCCTGCGCAGTTTCTTCGATCCGCCGCCGGACTGGTGAGGGGTAAGGATTTCAGCAACATTGCCATCGTCAATGTTGCGAAGGGGATCGAGAACGGGTCTCTCATGACAATGTCGGAGGTGTTGCTCGACGTGCTCCCTACTGCGAAGCGTGAGAAGATCGCCACACTCTCCGGGCCCAGTTTTGCAGAAGAAGTGAGCAAGCTCATCCCGACCGCGGTGGTGGTCGCTTCAACCAGCATGCAGACGGCAAAACTCGCCCAGCAGACATTGATGACTCCCTATTTTCGGGTGTATTCCAGCGACGACATTCGCGGTGTCGAGCTCGCCGGCTCGATCAAGAATGTGATCGCGATTGGCGCAGGTGTTGCCGACGGTGCCGGTTTCGGAGATAACACCAAGGCAGCGATCATGACGCGCGCCACCGCCGAGCTTTCGCGTCTCGGAGAATGCTTGGGCGCTAACCAGCGCACGTTTGCGGGACTCTCCGGCATCGGCGATCTCATCGTCACGTGCATGAGCAAACACAGCCGCAACCGTCACGTTGGTGAAGAGATCGGCAAGGGACGAAAACTCAGCGATATCCTCGGCGAGATGGTCATGGTGGCCGAGGGCGTTGCCACGACCCGTTCCGTCTACGACCTTGCGAAGAAATGCGACGTCGAGCTGCCGATTGTGAATGAAGTTCATCAAATCCTGTTTGAAGACAAAGATCCCATTGCCGCTACCGCGGACCTGATGACGAGGGATGCGAAGGGGGAGGGGTAGGCAGGCCAGGCAGGGGGGAAAGCGGAGAATCATTTTGATTTTCTGAAATCAGGAGCGTTTCAGAGCCGAACCACATGCATGGATTTGTGGTTCTTTGGGGCAACCGGCGTAGGGATTTGATTAACCAAATCCCTACTCAGACTTCCAAGATTGCTATTATTCCCACCCCTTCGTATTTTCTCCATCATGCCAACGTCCCACTCGACCCAGCCCGATCGCCTCAGCACATCCGTCCAGTACATCAAGGGCATCGGACCGAAGCGCGCAGAAATCCTTGCCGAACGCGGCATCCGCACCGTTCGTGACCTGTTGTATTATTTCCCGTTCGATTACATCGATCTCAGTACCGTAGAGAAGATCGGCAACCTCCGAAAACAGATCGACTCCGGAAAATGGATCACCATCATCGGGACGGTGAAAACATTCGATCTCATCGGAAGGCCGCCGCGGCAGCGATTTGTCGTCGTCCTGGGTGATGATACGGGCATCGTCCAGCTTGTCTTTTTCGCAAGGGTCAACTATTTCAAGGGCGCATTTACCGCCGGCGAGACACTCGCCGTCTCCGGAAAGGTCACGGGCTTCAAACTTCAACCGCAGATAGTTCATCCCTCTATCGATCGGATCAACGCCTCTGAGGATGAAGCAGACGGGCAGACGGGGTTTCTTCACACGAAGGGATTCGTCCCCAAGTATGGCTCATCGGAAGAATTGCGCGATGTCCACCTGAACGTTAAAGGCCTTCGTCGAATCTTGAGGCATGCGGTTGATGATTATATCGATGCGGTCGTAGAATTCCTACCGCAGGATATCGTTCAGCGAAATGAGTTTTACGAATTACCGAAGGCGCTGTCGTCGATTCATTTTCCCGCAACATCGGAGGAGCTGGCGGCGGCACGCGAACGGCTCAAGTTCGATGAGCTCTTTGCATTGCAGCTTCTTCTCGCGTTACGGAGGAAGAGGATCAAAGTCGACCTGCCAGGGATTAGTTTTAATATCGAAAGCAAGCTCGCACGACGATTGGTCGATGCTTTGCCCTTCAAGCTGACGAAAGCTCAGATCAAGGTCGTCAATCAGATAGCCGAGGATATGAAATCCGGGAGGCCGATGAATCGACTTCTCCAGGGGGACGTCGGCAGCGGCAAGACGATTGTCGCCCTCATTGCGATGCTCATTGCCGTTGATAATGGTTACCAGGCCGCATTCATGGCGCCCACGGAAATCCTGGCTGAACAGCATTACCAATCGCTGGTGAACTTCCTTAAGGATCTGCCCGTCAACTTGCGGTTACTCACCGGCGGTCAACGATCGAAGCTTCGTGAAGCGACGCTGCTGGACATCCGGGGCGGCGGGGCGCAGGTCGTTGTCGGAACTCATGCGCTCATTCAGGAAGGCGTCACCTTCGCCAGGCTCGGCATCGTTATTATCGACGAACAGCACCGTTTCGGCGTCGAACAGCGTGTCGCATTGAAGGACAAAGCAAACGATCATTCTCCCCACCCCGACGTGCTGGTGATGACCGCCACTCCCATTCCGCGCACGCTGTCGATGACGCTTTATGGCGATCTGGATGTCTCGATTATCGACGAAATGCCTGCAAACAGGCAATCCATCAAGACTATTCTAAAGACCGATTCACAAAGAAGCACAATGTACCGGTTTGTGCGGGAGCAAGTCCAACAGGGGAGGCAGGTGTATATCGTCTATCCTCTCATCGAAGTTTCGGAGAAACTCGACCTCAGGGCTGCGACGGAAGGCTACGAGCGTCTCAGCGGGGAAGTCTTTGGCGATCTTCGTGTAGGATTACTCCACGGTCGTATGCCTTCCAACGAGAAAGAGCAAGTCATGTCGGATATCAAGTCAGGAAATATCGATATTCTGGTGGCGACAACCGTCATTGAGGTGGGGATTGACATACCGAATGCGACCGCGATGGTGATCGAGCACGCCGAGCGGTTCGGACTGTCTCAGCTCCATCAGTTGCGGGGTCGGGTTGGACGGGGAACGGAACAATCATACTGCATCCTGATGGCGCCCGACTGGATGAATAGAGTCGTCAGGAAAATTGTAAGGCTTCCGATCATGCCTGATGAACAAGTCGAACAGTTGAAATCGGTCCGACGCCTTCAGACAATGTTGGAGACGACGAACGGCTTCAAAATTGCCGAAATTGATCTGGAATTAAGGGGTCCGGGAGATTTCTTCGGTACGAGACAAAGTGGATTGCCCGAACTTCACATCGCAAACCTGGTTACTGACGGAGAGATACTTTCGCTCGCGCGCAAGGAAGCGTTCAACCTCATCGATCATGATCCTCACCTTCGCTTACCCGAGCATCGACCGCTTCGAAAAAATTTCGAAGAGCGGATGAAGAGTACACTATCACTCGCGGAAGTCGGCTGATGAAGCTTAATAATTTTTTATTCATCACAGATAATGCATTTTTTTCTTGACAAAGAGCTAAAAAAGATTATATTAGATGGTGATGAAACGAAAAATGTACGACGTTAGGACAAATCAAACTGATGTTGAACTAGTCGAGGGGACTGCACGAACTACTCGATAGATCTTCCTGTGCACACGAGTCCGTTGCACATCGCCCTTGTGTATAATCAGAAGAAGGAAGAAACCAAACATCAATCATCAGGAGACGACTCCAGCGAGCCTCCGAGTTCACGTGGCGACGCCACAGAAGTTCTCGTCTCACGGACACCTACCACCCCTCTCGTTAAGCCTTCTCAAGATCTTTACGCCGAATGGGACACGTTCGAAACCATCGATGCCGTCAGGGCCGCGCTCGCGGAGTTCCACGACGTCACGCTGGTTGAAGCGGACGAACAGGCCTATAATCGTCTCCTGGACGAGCGCCCCGACATGGCATTCAATATTGCCGAAGGGTTGCATGGCGTCTCTCGTGAAGCTCAGATGCCGGCGATCTTCGAGACGCTGCAGATTCCCTACACCGGGTCCGATCCTCTGACCCTGGCAAGCTGCCTTGACAAGTCGCGGGCCAAGGAGATCCTTTCGTACCATCATGTTCCCACGCCCCGATTCTGGGTCGCTTCGGTGCTTGCCGACCTCCGGAATACCGGCATATGCTTCCCATGCATGGCAAAACCACTCCATGAGGGTTCAAGCAAGGGGATATTCAACGCTTCACTTGTGACAAACGAAAGAGAGCTGCATCATCAGGTGAATCAGATCATAGAGAGTTACCATGAGCCTGCAATAATAGAGGAGTATCTTCCGGGCAGAGAGTTCACGGTCGCCATGCTCGGCAATGGAGCAAATGCAACGGTTCTTCCGATTGTCGAAATCAAGTTCGATTCCCTACCCGCAGGGGTGAATCCGATCTATTCGTATGAGGCGAAATGGGTATGGGACACGGCCGAAAATCCGCTGGACATCTTCGAGTGCCCTGCCAACATATCTGCGACACTCCGGAACGAGATCGAGACATTATGCCGGAAAACCTATTTCCTGCTTCGATGCCGCGATTGGTCCCGGATCGACGTCCGGCTCGATAGTACGGGCAGGGCGCATATCATCGAAGTGAACCCGTTGCCGGGTATTCTGCCGAATCCGGAGGATAATTCATGTTTTCCGAAAGCCGCCCGCGCCGCCGGCATGGGTTACAATCAGCTGATGCAGACGGTGGTCGCGATCGCGGCGAATCGCTATCACCTTCACGGGCGTCTCGCTTCCCTTCATCCCACAAACTGAGAAATCCTGATGAGAAAGAAAATTACCGTTGCCATTGTCTATAATGAGCCTGTGACCGATTCTGTCGCAAAACGGAAGTATATCTCCGAGCACGGCCTTTTGCAGGAAGGTCAAAAAAATCCCCGCGCTGAAGCCGATACGATGGTCGACCTCTCGGAAGTCGGCGTGCTGGAGGAACGGGAGGACACAGCGCGCGCGCTGAACGCTCTTGGGTACAAAACGACGATCTTCAATGTGGATGAAGATATTTCCCGCCTCATCTCATTTCTGAAAGAAGAACAGCCCGATCTCGTATTCAACATCTGTGAGAGTGTCGGAAATTCCTCCGTCCATGAAATGCACGTCGCGGGAATCTATGAGCTGATGGGGATCCCGTACACAGGTTCCGATGCGTTTACGCTCGGTGTTTCGTTGAACAAGGTTTTCGTGAAGCAGATCCTCATGTGTAACGGATTACCGACACCGCGATATCAGTTATTCAGAAGCCCTGTGCGGATAGCCCTGGATGAGAGCATGGAATACCCCTTGATCGTCAAGCCTTCATCCGAGGATGCGAGTGTGGGAATCGCGTCGAGTTCCGTTGTAACGAACGTCAACGAATTACGGAAACGGGTTCGATTCGTTATCGAGGAGTACGATCAACCGGCCCTCGTGGAAGAATATATCGACGGACGCGAGCTGAACGTTGCGATCATGGGCAATCGCAAACCTGTCGTCTTTCCGATCTCAGAAATCGACATGTCGACTCTTCCCAAACAGTTTCCACGGATTATCACCTACAATGCAAAGTGGATGAGAGGCACGGAAGAATTCGAGCATACAAAAGGTATCTGTCCTGCTTTATTGCCCCCTGCGCTTGAGGCGCAGATCAAAGAAATGGCACTGTCCGCCTATCGCCTGCTGGGGTGCCGGGATTACGCACGCGTGGATTTTCGGTTGAGTAAAGACCACCAGCCGTACGTCCTCGAGGTGAATCCGAACCCCGACATTTCAGACGACGCCGGATTTGCACGCTCCGCAGCGACCCATGGCTACAAGTTCGAGGAGCTGGTAGGGAAAATTGTCGAATGCGCATTGGAACGGATGCCCTGATCGAAATTCGCGCCCTGCAGCCGGCCGATCGCGAACACATATCTCAAATCCTCGTTGCCACAAACATGTTCACGGACGAAGAGATTCGTGTCGCGATCGAACTTATCGACGCTGCGCTTCATGACCCACAACAGCAGGATTATGAGATTTTTACTGCGGTCGATGAGAAGAGGGAAATCGTGGGCTATTACTGCGCCGGACCCACCCCGTTAACGCAGGGCACGTATGACCTGTACTGGATTGCGGTAGCGCCGTCGGTGCAGGGACGTGGAATTGGAGTACAGCTGAGCAACCACGCCGAAGTGCGCGTCCGCGCCCGGGGTGGAAGATTGCTCGTTGCGGAAACCTCCTCGCAGTCAAAGTATGACAACACGAGGGCGTTTTATCTGAAGCATGGATATCTGGAAGTAGCACGCATCAAAGAGTATTACAAACCTGGCGACGATCTCGTCATTTATGGAAAATATGTCTCATAAGAAAAACACATACTGAATACTATGGAACTCTGGCAGGAAATGCTGCGGCAAAGCGTCGATAGCGGGAAAGATCTCGTCGAGCGCTTCGAATTCGACAAGGACCTCGCCGACAGACTGAATCAACTCTTTCATATTCGCATCAATCCGTATTATCTGAGCCTTATCCGATACCCTGGCGATCCCATCTGGCTCCAGTGTATCCCGGACGGCAGAGAGCTTGACAACGATGGTCTGCCCGAAGATCCGCTGGCGGAGGATTCGCACAGCCCGGTACCGAGCATTATCCATCGCTACCCGGACCGAGTGTTGTTCCTCACGACAAGCCAGTGCTCAATGTATTGCCGCTTCTGTACGCGCAAGCGGAAGGTGGGAGATTCGTCGAAGATCAACATGAAATACATTCAGGACGGCATCAACTACATTGCCGCCAATCCCCAGATACGCGACGTCATTCTCTCCGGTGGCGACCCTCTCATGCTGACGGATTTCCTGCTGGAACGCGTTCTCAAAGGACTTCGCGAAATTCCACACGTGGAGATCATACGACTCGGCACGAAGATGCCGTGTGTGCTGCCGCAACGCATCACACCGAAGCTGTGCAAGATGATTCGAAAGTATCATCCGATCTATGTCAATACTCATTTCAACCATCCGTGGGAATGTACGGCAGAGGCAAAGCGCGCGTGTGAGATGCTCGCCGATGCCGGCTGCCCCGTGGGCAACCAAGCCGTTCTGATGAAGGGAGTCAACGACGATGCCGATGTCATGCTCGAACTTATGCGCAAACTCCTTGCAATGCGTGTGCGGCCGTATTATCTCTACCAGGCGGACATCACGAAGGGGACAAATTACTTCCGGACACCGGTGAGCAAGGGGTTGGAGATCATGGATAAGCTGCGGGGGCACACCTCCGGACTTGCCATACCATACTTCGTCATCGACGCCCCGGGCGGCGGCGGGAAAATTCCGATTCTTCCTCAGTACGTCATCGGCCGGGCGGGGAAAAACATCATCCTCCGGAACTATAAGTATGAAATCTACACATATCCCGATCTCGAAGAAGAGCCTGCAGGTCATCAGCCCCCGGTCGAAAAACCATTCTTGCGAAAAAATGGGAAGTCGAAGAAGAATGGAAAGCAGGAGGTCGTGGAAGTGGAGAGTGGAGTTTAGTTTACCCGAACAGACTGTTAGTGGCTGCAGAAGCGATTCAAGATTCAAGCTCGATGCTCGATGCTCGATGCTCGATCATTAAGTCGTTACTCGTTACTCGTTACTCGAAACCCGAAACCCGAAACCCGTAACCCATAACCCATAACCCATAACCCATAACCAATCACCTATCACCTACAACCTATCACCTACAACCTTCACCTACAACCTTCACCTCCCCTTCTTCAACTCCAACTCCTTGAAGTCAAAGTCCGGATTGGGGATGTCGACTTTCAGTTCAGTGACGTTGGCATCTTTGTCCAGGATGAATTGCACAAACCCCTTGCCGAAAGGATAGTTCATCGGTCGGACGGTAGCTCGGAACGTGTCATAATGCCAGTGCTCGAGATCGGCGATCAAATCCTGCGTTGCGTTGAACGTGACAACCAGGTTTTTGTTCTCCACGGTCACCGAAACATCACCGTACATCTCGCTGGAGTAAGTGCCGGAATATTTTTCCAGTGCAAGTGACGGCTTCGTCCCTTTGATGCGGGAGTCTTCGATCTTCTTCTCGGCAGCGGCGCTCAACGAATCGCCCGCGTGCTTCTGCAAGAGGTTCAGTGTATTCCATTCCATCTTCGTTACGCCGATGAAAACGTCCACGACCTTGCGGGTGATGATGGAGGAAAACGGAGACTCGCTGTTCGTAAGGACGACGACGCCTAACTTCTCATCGGGCACAAGCAAGATGCGCGAGGTCATGCCGTCGACGGCGCCGGTGTGATCGACGAGCATCCGACCCTCATAATCGCGTAACCCCCAACCGAGTCCATAACCCGAAAAATGTGTCGACGGGACAAGTCTTGCGGACTGTTCTCCGATCTGTTGCGGCGTGTGGATCGTCCACATCGTGCGCGATACCCCGGCGCTGAACAGCTTGTTTCCCCTGTACGTCCCGCGTCCGAGCTGCAGCCGCATCCATTGGGCCATGTCGTGGGCGGAGGAATTGATTGCACCTGCGGGCCCGAGATTATCTCCCGGCATCCACTTTACTACTCTCAGCTTTCCCTCGTGTTCGTTGTGGGGTGTGGCAACATCATCGCCGGGTTTGAAGGACGAGATGGAAGTGTTGCTGTTCGCCATGCCGAGCGGAGCAAAAATGCGTTCCTTGACGAAATCTTCCCAGTTCTTGCCCGTCACGGCTGGAATGATCATGCCGGCTGTAAGGAACATGATGTTCTGGTATCCGAACTGCGTCCTGAAGCTCGACGTCGGTTTGAGGTAGCGGATGCGCCGGATGACCTCTTTGCGGTCGTACTTCGTCCAGTACCAGATCAGGTCGCCACCGAACGTGGTAAGCCCGCTGCGGTGACAGAGGAGATCGCGCACCTGCATCTCGCGCGTGACATAGGGGTCGTATAGCTGAAAGTCCGGCAGGTATTTCGTGACGGGATCGTCCCATTTGATCTTGCCCTCATCGACGAGCATGGCAATCGATGCGGCGGTAAATGCCTTGGAACATGATGCAATGCCGAAGAGCGTGTTCTGATCGACCGGTTCAGGCTTCCCGATCTCCCTCACGCCGAAACCCTTCTCGAAAATTACAGAGTCGTCCTTGACGATGGCAACTCCGCAGCCCGGAACGTTCCAGTCCTTTTGGACTTTCAGAATGTAGTCATCAATTTCCTTGAGCTTCGGGTCAGATTGGCGCGCAAGGACGAATGACAGCGAGAACAGGGTGAGATAAAGTATCAAGTAAATTTGGCGGGGATTCATGGGTAGGACCTTTCGAGATGAGTTGACTTGCCACAAGTGCAATGAGAGCTGCTAGCTTCGTAATTTCATTTTTCCAGAATGGAAGTGAAAGAATTGGCAAGCTCAAGAAAAGGGAGTCAGGATACGAGGCGATGAGAACTGATCACTCGCCATGAGCGAGGCTTTCTATTTCTTGGCTTTTCTTTCCAGTTTCCCCGCCGAAGCGTGAGCGAAGCCGGGTTGTTATGTGTTTGTGCTTCGCCGTGACCGCTGAAGAGTCAAATTACCTTCCGTTACCATGTTCTCATGTCGTACACTCACGGCGGGGCATGGCACATAACTCTATACAAGCTTGGACTCGTTTTTCCAACTCATGGCGCATGACGGGCGACATATTGCGGTTATATCGCTCATATACCGCGGTGGTTCTCATGAAAAAGAAAGAATTATTCTGAGATGCAATCCCTGCACGTCCTCTTGCACTTCGGAATATACCAATTCCTCTCCCGAGTTTCAAGGTGATTACTGAAATGCTGTTGTTCGGCAACTGATTCAAGCCCGACTGGCGGCAACGAGATCCTGGCCGTGCGGCCGGCCGGGTTTGGCTCGGTTCAGGTCCTGACCTAAAATCACGCGGAGCGTGATGGCGCCTTCGGCGCTCACAAGTCAGGACGACGGGTTGTCTGCTCCGTTCTTTACCTCCTATAATCACTCTTCAAAAAAACGAGAGGGGATGACGGCTCGGTTGGTGAAGCCTGTCGCTATTCAGGTTCCTTCACGAGACGATCAAATGGCAAAGGCTCTTACAGGTTCAATGGCATCAATCTGAGACACCACCTGTGATCAAATTGCTTTGCATCCCTTCCACAATTTCCTTACCTTATTCCATCTCGTTTTCTCAACTACTCAACTACTCAACTACTCAACTACTCATCTACTCATCTACTCAACTACTCAACTACTCAACTACTCATCTACTCATCTACTC
>DASYTP010000141.1:0-16665 GCA_036002145.1 Bacteroidota bacterium
GAGCTCACGTTCCTCCGTGTGGCATGGACGTTCAATTTCGATTTCGCACATTACGAGATGGCGGGCGTCATATGGGTCATCGGCTGGTGCATGATCCTGCTGGCGGGGTTGGTGAAACTTCCTCTCCCCGTGGCTGCGACGATTGGCGTGGCGATCATCGCGGCTCACAACCTGATCGATCCATTCCTTGGCTCGTTGATCCCGGCGCTCGGCGAAAGCAGTCTTAGCGGGCTCTGGAAGATTCTCTACCTGGGATTCTTCGCGGGTCCGCTTCAATTCGGAGCCGATGGTCCCTACCTTATTGTGCTCTACTCAATCGTCCCGTGGATAGGCGTCATGGCGGCCGGTTACGCGTTCGGGAAAGTCTTGACGCTCGAAGCACTGAAGCGAAACAGGATCTGCCTGGCAGTAGGCCTCGGAGCCACCCTGCTCTTCCTCGTGCTCCGGGGATTTAACATTTACGGCGATCCGCGTGCATGGGGTGTCGCGGCGCAGGGACAGAATGGCGGACCCCAGATGCCGGCGCTGCTCGCATTCCTGAACACCACCAAATATCCCGCCTCGCTCGACTTTTTGCTTATGACACTTGGACCGAGCATCGCATTCATCCCGATCCTCGAGGGGGGACGCCGCGCCCTCGCCCGGTGGATCACCGTGTTCGGCCGCGTGCCATTCTTCTATTACATGTTGCACATCCCGCTCATCCACGCGCTGGCGCTGGTGGTTTCAAAGATCCGGCTGGGTGAGGTGAGTCCGTGGCTCTTCACGAATCATCCGATGGGGACTCCCCCCGCGCCCGACGGGTACACGTGGAGTCTCGGATTGCTGTACGTCGTCTGGGTTGTGGCGATCGTGATTCTCTATTTCGCATGCCGCTGGTTCGCCGGGCTGAAAGCGAGGAGGAGAGATTGGTGGCTGAGTTACCTGTGAGCAGAACTCCGAGTTTTTACTTCGCTTTGTCCCGGAAAAAACTCGGAGTTCTTACCTGGCACTGCATGCCCGGTGTGGCGGGTGTGTTGCTTGCGTAGTTCTCCAAAGGCGTCCTTGGGACAACTCTTGCCTGCGGCAGGCAGGCCTCCGGAGTTGTAGTAGGCTTCTGCATTTTGATTCTACAGACGTTTGACCCCTATGGGGTCACGCTGGCTCCACCGAATCAGCTCCGTTGGCGCAGTAAGACCTCCGATTTCTGTCTGCGTTAAGACGGAGTAAGAAATCGGAGGTCTATCGTCGTAAACGTGGTAAGAACTCGGAGGTCTATCGGGGGAAATCGGAGGTCTGCCGCGGATTTCGTATATTCTCACCATCTCATAATCTCAACTACTCAACTACTTAAATACTCACATACTTCTTTGCTCTCCCTTGACCAAATAACGATGCAGTTTGGCGCGAGGACGTTATTCGAAGACGTCTCATTCGTCATTGGGCCGCACGATCGCATCGGTCTTGTCGGCTCGAACGGCACCGGCAAGTCGACGCTCCTCAGGATCATCGGGGGTATAGATCAGCCCGGGGGCGGAAGCATCAACAAGGCACACTACGTTACGGTCGGCTACCTGCCGCAGGATGGCGTTATTGCATCCGGGAAAACGCTCTATAAGGAAGCCGAGACCGCCTTTGAGAACGTGGTGGAGGTGCAAACCGAGCTTGAAGAAGTGCAACACCAGCTTGTGACACTCGACCCGAACGACGGGGTGTACGCCGAAGTCCTCGAGGTCTTCGGCGAGCTCCAGCACAAGCTCGAAGATCTCGACGCCTTTCGTATGCAATCCAAAGTGGAGCGCGTGCTCATGGGACTTGGATTCTCCGTTCCGGATTTGGAGCGGCAAACGGAAGAATTCAGCGGCGGTTGGCAGATGCGCATCGCGCTGGCAAAACTCCTGTTGAAGGAACCATCTGTCCTTCTCCTCGACGAGCCGACAAACCATCTCGATATCGAGTCGCTGCAGTGGTTGGAGGAATATCTCCGGGGATACAACGGTGCCGTCATCCTCGTCTCACACGATCGCGCGTTTCTGGACAGCCTCACCACGAAGACACTCGCCCTGGGCAAGGGGACATTCGACGTATTCGCAGGGAACTATTCTTTCTTTGAGCGGGAACGAGTTATCCGCAAGGAGCAAGAGATCGGCGCCTTCAAAAACCAGCAGCGGCAATTGAAGCACACGCAACAATTCATCGAGCGGTTCCGCTACAAAGCCACAAAGGCTCGCCAGGTGCAGAGTAGAATAAAGGCGCTCGAGAAAATTGAGATGGTCAAGATCGCAGATGAGGAAGAGGAGATCCATTTTCACTTCCCCCAGCCGCAACCGAGCGGGGTGAAGGTGATGGAGCTGAAACAGATTGCCAAAAGCTATGGCGTGAAGAAGGTCTTTGAAAAACTGGAGTACACCATCGAACGCGGCGATCGGATTGCTGTTGTTGGACCGAACGGGGCAGGCAAATCGACGTTCTCGCGAATACTGGCCGGGGTCGAGCCCTTCGACTCCGGAGAAAGAATCGTCGGCTACAACGTCATCCTCTCTTACTTCGGGCAGCATCAGGCGGAAGAATTGGATCTCACGAAGGAAGCCCTGGAGATCGTCGATGAAGTGGCCGTCGGCAATATTCGAACGAAGCTGCGCACCATTCTGGGCTCGTTTCTTTTCCATGGCGACGACGTCTACAAAAAGGTGAGCGTTCTGTCAGGAGGAGAGAAAAGCAGGCTGGCACTGGCAAAAATGCTCTTACAGCCTGCAAACTTTCTCATTATGGATGAGCCAACCAACCATCTCGACATGCGCTCGAAGAATGTCTTGCAGGAAGCGCTGAAAGCCTATGAGGGAACGTATGTGATCGTGTCGCACGACCGGGCATTCCTGGATCCGCTCGTAACTAAGGTGATTGAAGTCACCACCGGCGGTATCCGGACTTTCCTCGGCAATGTCTCGGACTATCTCCACAAGAAACGATCTGAGAAAGAAGCGTCTCGCCCAACGGCCCGCATCCGTCCCCGAACCACTGATGCCATTGTGGCGGGCGGCCCGAACGCCACTCCCGGGCGCCCGGCTCGTCCCCGCCCGACGCAGCAGTCGTCGGGAATGGGGGTCGCACCGGTCGAGGGGACTCACGTCTTACCGGCGGCTTCGCTCCCGGAGAAAGATCGCAGGCGCCTTGAGGCGGAACAACGGCAAGCAGCATTCAAAAAGCTTAAACCGATCCGAGACAAACTTGAGAAGCTTGAAAAGGAAATCGAGGTTTTGGAAAAGCGAAAACTGGAAATAGAAGTGATGATGGGTGATCCGGACTTTTACAAGGACGGGGAGGGGGCAAAGAAAGTATCTCATGAATACAAGGTCCTCCAGTCGCGATTGAGCGACACGTACTTTCAGTGGAATACCGTTTCTGAAGAAATTGAGCGGTCGAAATAAATATATCGGAGGATACGAATGAACTGTGCATATTGCAACAAGCAAATACAGGGAACGGACTATGTCGGTGAAGGGAATCTTGTTTTCTGTAACTCGCTTCACCGGCATTTATCGAGGCAGAGTGGCAGCTCGTCGAACGCACCGGCGAGCAGGACAGCGCTCAACGAACCTGCAGGCAACCCGAAGGAACCTGCCGGATCAAAGCTCATCATAAGAAGAATCGTTTTCGGATTCATCTACGGCCTCGTTCTGTATTTTGCCATTGTGATAATCGGAAGCGGGATTGCCGGAGGAATTGCCGGGGCAAACGCGGGGGTGTCGGGCGGGGATGCATCGGAGTCAGGCAGGCTGGCAGGAACCGAGTTTGCTCAAAGATACCGGATCCCCATACTTGCTTTTTCCATTGCATTCGCCGTCATCGGGACCGTGAAAGGCAAGCTGCCGGGAACGAAGAAACGTTAGTCCCAGTGGTCATCGATGGGTCGGCAGAACGTTCACACCCGCACGCAACATCGACCATGAAAAAGCATGATCTTCTGCTTTTGCACGGTGCGCTCGGTGCAAGCGCACAATTCGAACCGCTGTTGCCTCATCTCTCTCCGTACTATACTCTCCACACATTCGATTTTGAAGGGCACGGGCGCACTCCTTCACGCAACCGGTCTTTCCGCATCGAACACTTCGCAGAAAACATCCTTGAGTATCTGGATGAGCATGCGCTGCCTCAATCTCACATCTTCGGCTACAGCATGGGAGGATACGCCGCCCTCTATCTTGCTCTCATCCGTCCTGGGCGAGTGAAGCATATAGCAACGCTCGGAACCATTAATCATCGTGTGCGAGTCTGCATCGGCGATCGCGATACGATGGTGAGTATAGAGGAAACGGCGGAAGTCTATCGCACACTGGTGAACGGGGAAATGATGATCTTCCCCCACACGCCGCATCCGTTCGAGAGAGCGCCTCAGAAGGCTTTGGCGGAATCATTTCTGGAGTTTTTCAAATAGAAGTTCACATTTTCCGTTGCATCTTCCCAAAATTTTCTCTATTATAACGACCAATGGAACATTTCAAACCATACATTCCACCCGACCAGTCTCCATTGGAGTCGACGCTTCGGGCGCTCGTGCTTGGATCTGTTCTTGGAATTATTTTTGGCGCGGCTTCGGTGTACCTTGGATTGAAAGTCGGACTAACCACCTCTGCTTCGATTCCCATCGCCGTCATGGCGATCACCATCCTGAAAAAGTTGCGGGGCAATACCGTTCTCGAAAACAACATCGTTCAAACCGTCGGATCGGCGGGTGAGTCGATCGCTGCTGCCGTTGTCTTCACAATTCCGGCGCTCATTTTCCTCGGGTTCCCGCTTCGCACCTCCATCACATTGCTCATCGCGATGACGGGGGGAATCCTCGGCGTATTGATGATGATCCCCCTGCGGAGATACCTGATCGTGAAAGAGCATGAGAATCTTCGATTTCCCGAAGGGACTGCATGTGCGGAGATCATCAAAGCGGGTGAAGTCGGGGGAACATCGGCATCGAAAATATTCAAAGGGATCGGCCTGGGCGCCGCCTGGAAAGCTCTCCCCACGCTCTTCGGATTCTGGAAGCCTTCAGTCGGCCAGGATGTGAAATTTTATCCCGGCGCCTCCTATGGCATGGATGTCGCTCCCGAGCTCATGGGCGTGGGGTATATCATCGGGTGGCACACTTCGTTGATCATGGTGGGGGGTGGGTTGCTCGCATCATTCGTTATCTCACCGATCATATCATTTATCGGTACCCACGTCAATGAAGCGATTTACCCGGGACCGGTTCCGATCAGAGACATGAGCACGACCGACATCTGGAGGTATTACGTAAAATATATGGGCGCCGGAGCAGTTGCGACGGGTGGCGTAGTGGGACTATTCAGGGCTTTTCCGGCGATCTGGGACTCGGTACGAGCCTCAATCAAACAACTTGCGGGCGAGCACATGGGCGGGAAAGACACCGGACCCGTGCTCAGAACTGAACGCGACACCCCGATCACGGTTGTCGGACTCGGAACACTTGCTTTGATACTCTTCATCTGGATTGTTCCCACCTTTCGTGTTAACGTCCTCGGTGCGGTGCTGATCGTCGTGTTCGGATTTCTATTTTCTGTTGTCTCGGCAAGGATTACCGGCATCGTCGGGTCGTCATCGAGTCCGCTGTCGGGGATGACCATTGCAGTTTTGATGGGAACGTGTCTCATCTTCCTTGCCGTCGGATGGACGGGACAACAATATACCTATCTTGCGCTCGTCATAGGTGCAACGGTGTGTATTGCCATCAGTAACGCCGGGACGACCGCCCAGGATTTGAAGACAGGCCACCTGCTCGGCTCCACTCCCGGTAAGCAGCAGTTTGCGATGCTCGTGGGAGTCGTTACTTCCGCAGCCGTGGTAGGAATCACGATGCTCCTGCTCAACGAGAGCCATGCACGGGAGCTGGTACTTCAACATACGTTTACCCCGCCTCAAGCTTCGATTCAACGCGCCGAGGAACTTCAGGGTCAGGATGGGAAAACGTATCTCCTGGTCAAAGTAGTTGATGTGCAGGGGGTCGAACCGGGGAATTACCTTGTCGATCCTCAAACAAAGGTTGCCGTTATGAAGCGCGAGGACGGGATCGGGGGGAAAGACCTTCCAGCCCCGCAGTCGAATCTCATGGCCGTGCTAATCAGCGGTTTGCTGGAACAAAAACTGCCGTGGGGATTGATCATGATCGGCGCAAGCCTTGCGTTGTTTATGGAGCTCATCGGATTCCATTCGCTCACGTTCGCGGTCGGATTCTACCTCCCTCTCTCGTCCACCTTTCCAATATTTGTCGGCGGGCTCGTACGAAGAATTGCAGACAAGCGCTACAAGCGTACGGCAGACTCGGCTGAAGAGAGCGAGGGTACGCTCCTCTCCTCCGGACTTATCGCCGGTGGAGCTCTCCTCGGGATGTTGGGGGCGTTCCTCAACTTCAAAGAGGGGCTCATCGACAATGATACGGGATTACCGCTCTCGATTGCCGTCGGCTACAACTACCTGCGCGTTCTGTGGGAATACGATTTCGTGGCCGTAATCATGTTCGCCCTTCTGGGATTCCTGCTGTTCCGGGGAGCCTCGGACAGGAAGCCGGTATCGTGAACTGACAATGCAGGCGACCATATGAATATCATGTCGGTAACAAGATGTTTGCTGGTGGGAGCGCTGATGCTTTCGTGTGTGTGGCAGTCCGGATCGTATCAGCGACGGCACAGGTTGCGTTCAATCAAGGCGGACGTGAGTGCGGTGAAGATATCGAAGAAGCTCGTCCCGACCGAAGTCCTGAGAGCGTTCGGGCAGAAATATCCCACGGCGACAATCACCGGTCAACTGAAAGAGAAAAGAGAAGGTATCGTGTATTACGAAATAGAGAGCATCGACAGCTCAAGGCACCGCGACGTGTTGTTTCAGGCAGATGGAACGCTCGTCGAGGTCTCAGAGACCATCTCCCTCGATGACCTGCCTCAGTTTGTCCGGGACAGCGTGACGACGAAATACCGCGACGTCACCATCCTCTCCGCCGAGCGCTCGACCCGCGATTCGCATATAGAATATGAGCTCGTCCTCGGTTCCGGGAAAAAGCGTACGGAGGTGGTAGTCAATGCCGCCGGAAAGGTCTTCAAGATCCACTAGCCCGGCAACTGCAAGGAGGGACAATCGCCACGAGAAAATCCTCAATGTCGCAGACAAACTGTTGGGGTAGTACTGCGTCCCACTCCAACCTCTCTTACTCATACCAACGAGAGGATGAGCATGGGTTGTGAGAAGTGTTTGGTGCCAATGTAACCGGAGAAATTTTCGAATTCCAATTTCCAATTTGTAATTTTATCGGGAGGATAAGAAGACTGAAATTGAATTGGTCAACCGAACTAAGCAAATGGCTTTACGGGTGATCACCGTGGTGAGATCACTCCCAGTATCCGCCGAGGGTTCGGTTTTGGGCAAACAGGTGTTACGATCGGCAACCTCGGTAGCTGCCAATTATCGGGCAGCATGTAAGGCGCGTTCTCACAAGGATTTCATTTACAAATTAGGCATTTGTGAAGAAGGGGCTGATGAAACACAACTGTGGCTTGAATTAATCGCAGATTCCAAGTTGATGAAGAGATCCCGGATGGAAAGTCTTCTTAAGGAAGTGTCCGAACTCACGGCAATTTTCGCTGCGTCAAGAATTACTGCACTTAAGAAATCGAGCAAATCAAAAATCTCAAATCGGCAATCGCAAATTGAAAATCGGCAATCGTAAATGTCGAGTTATCTTCACAAAAAGCACTTCACTGTCGACCAGGCCCAGCGAATGCTCACCGGAATCGCGCATCTTGTCGAAGAAATTGTTACCTTGAAGCAGAAGCTTGATGGCCGGGGGTTTGATGTTTACCGCCATCAATACTTTGGAGGGAGTGGCCCAAACGGTGACCGTTTTTTTCCGGCAGAACTCGAACGTCTGGTCAAAATCGCACAAAATCTCCATCGAAAAGGCGTTGTGGTCAAAAGTCTGGATGAGGGATTAATCGATTTCCCTCATATCAGGTCTAATAACCAGGAAGTTTATCTCTGCTGGAAAGTCGGGGAAAACGATATTCGATTCTGGCACGATGTTCAGGATGGATTTGCAGGACGTAAACCTATTGAAGAATTATGACGGAGAATAAGTTCCACCATGAAAAAAGTCTACCTCTATAGCTTTCTGATAACGGTCGCGCTTGGCACCGGCGGGTATTTCTGGCTCTCAAGTTCGAGCGGCAAAGACATCAAATACCGGACTGAGAAAATTACGCGCGGAAATCTTGTCGTGAATGTCCGCGCGACGGGGACGATCAATCCCGTTCAGACGGTCCAGGTTGGTAGTCAGGTATCGGGGATTCTCCTGAAGATCTTTGTCGATTTCAACTCTGAAGTGAAGAAAGACCAGATCATCGCGATTATCGATTCCACATTTCTCTACGCCTCCGTGAAGGAAGCGCGGGCGAACCTCGAACGGAACCAGGCACAGGTCAATGAAGCGCAGAGGAGTCTCAGGCGGGCAACGGAGCTGTTCAAGAAGGACCTCGTTTCGCAAGCCGACCTCGATGCCGCGCAGACCGGTTACGAGTCGGCGACGGCGCAGAAGAAACAATCGGAAGCGGCGCTCGACCGTGCCGAGGTCAACCTTCGTTATGCCATCATACGGGCGCCGATTGATGGCGTTGTCATTTCACGGGACGTCGACGTCGGTCAGACGGTTGCCGCCAGCTTGCAAGCGCCGAAACTCTTCGTGATCGCCAACGATTTACAGCGCATGCAGGTCGAGGCGAGCGTCGACGAGGCGGATATCGGTCAGGTCAAACTCGGACAAACCGTTACGTTTACCGTCGATGCATATCCGGAAGAACAATTCCGCGGGAACGTCACCCAGGTTCGTCTCTCGCCGGTAACCGTCCAAAACGTCGTCACCTACACCGTCATCATCGAAGTCCCCAATCCGGATTTGAAACTCAGGCCCGGCATGACGGCAACGGTTTCAATACTTGTGGATAAGCGCGATGATGTCCTTCGCGTACCGGTGCTTGCAATTCGCTTCCAGCCCCCGTCCGAAGTTCTTCAGAGAATGAACGACGCGAAGCCTGTTGATGCAGGTACTCCGGAGTCGAAACCCGATACCTCGGATCGGCAGGCCCGGAGGCGGCAGCAAGGAGAACGCCGCGGAGGGCAGCGGGAGGACGGCGATCAGGCCCAGAGAGGGTCCGGGCAGGAAGACGGACGTCGTCGTTGGCAGGGACGGGAGGGTGGCGATCAGATGCAACGGCAAGCCGGCTGGCATAACGAGACGGAACGCAAGATGTCGCACGTGTGGATGCTCGATGCCGCGAAGAATCTCAGGACGATCTCCATTTCCACCGGCCTCAGTGATAATCGTTTCGTTGAAGTTCTCGGCGGAGATCTGAAAGAAGGGGATGACGTTATCGTCGGTACAACAGGCGGTGAGACGGCGATGGCAACCGGTCAACAATCCAACCCATTCCAGCAACGGATGCCGGGCGGCGGCGGCGGTGGTCGTCGCGGATTCTGATATGCCGTGCTATATCCCCAATCCCCAATTCCCAATCCCCAATAGTTCCCCCTCATGATGCGATTACTAGAAACCCTCCGCATTTCCTTCGATGCTCTTGTGAGGAATAAGATGCGATCCCTATTGACGATGCTGGGCATCATCATTGGTGTCGTCGCGGTGATAGCTGTGATCGCCATCGGTCAAGGTGCACAGGCATCAGTGGAGGCCCAGATTAGCTCTCTTGGCTCTAATGTATTATTAATCTTCCCGGGTACAACGACCCGGGGAGGGGTAATGTCGGGAAGCGGAACAGGGACGACTCTTACCGAAGATGATGGTCAGGCGATTAAGGAACTATGCCCTGCGGTCGCGTATCTCAGTCCGCAGTTGCGCTCCGGGGCGCAAGTCGTGTATGGGGATCTCAATTGGGGGACATCGCTTCAAGGGGGCTCACCCGACTATTTTGAGATTCGGGACTGGAGAATCGACGCCGGAGATTTCTTCACCGATAGCGACGTTCGCGGATCGACGAAAGTGTGTCTGCTGGGGCAAACGGTTGTGCAGCAGTTATTCGATAATGTAGATCCCGTCGGAAAGACTATCCGCATTCGCAACATCCCATTCCGTGTCGTAGGAACGGTCCGGTCAAAGGGACAGAATATGATGGGACAGGATCAGGATGATATCATCCTCGTCCCCTACACCACATTGCAAAAGCGCTTGACGGGAAATACCCGGTCGTGGGGGTTTATCGCATCGGCCCGAAGCAAGGACGAGATTCTCGAAGCCCAACAACAAATTACCGACCTCCTGCGGGCACGGCACAAGCTCGGTCCGGCGGATGACAATGACTTCACTATTCGCAGTCAGACGGAAATCGCAGAGGCGTCGACGGCGACAACGGCAATCATGACAAAACTCCTTGCCGGCATCGCCTCCGTATCATTGATCGTCGGAGGACTCGGTATCATAAACATCATGCTGGTCTCCGTCACGGAACGGACCAGGGAGATCGGCATCCGGATGTCGATCGGTGCGCGGCGGAGAGATATTCTTTCGCAATTCCTGCTGGAGGCGATCGTGTTGAGTATGTTGGGGGGGTTCATCGGCATCGCGCTCGGGGTCGGGGGTTCAAACCTCATCTCGACCTTCGCAGGATGGCCGACGTTCATCTCTGTAAATTCCATCCTCCTCGCGGTTTTTTTCTCCATGGCCGTCGGTGTGTTCTTCGGTTTGTATCCCGCACGGAAGGCCGCTTCGTTGAGCCCGATCGAGGCGTTAAGGTATGAGTGAAGAATTTCAAATCAGGAATTTCTCCGGAACACACACCTTGCTTGCATGTTAACACGGTTGTTGTTGCTTTGTTTCCTGGTCTCGAACGGCCTCTACGCCGAAAATAAAGTTCAGATACAATATCTCTCCCCGAAAGCAGGCGCGATTCTCGTGTCTCCCAAGACGAACATCATCCTTCGTCCGGACGGGAAGGTTAGCCTCCCTGCCGCGAGCGTGTCATCACTTTTTGATGTGCGTGGTGCCGTAAGCGGAGTACATCCTGGGCGAGTGATTGTATCAGACGATCAACACTCCGTGATCTTTTTACCGCAACATCCGTTTGTTTCCGGGGAAGAGGTTGTCGTTCATCTCCAGGAAGGCTTGTTCACCCGGCGGGGTGACCGTGTTGCACCGATGACGTTTTCTTTCACAATCGCACCGGCAAGAAACCGGACGGAGCGCGGCGCCAGGATGCCCGTCTATTTCCTCGAGGAATCTTCCTTGCTGTCATCAAATACGCCGTCACCCGACGCTCTCTCCCGGAAGGAAGAATGGTCGACTTCCCAGATTCTCTCGGATACCACCTATCCTCTGGATCTGCCGTACATCAAGGCATCAACGATAGATAATCCCGCTCCGGGAAGAATTTTCCTCAGCAATATCGTATTCTCACCGACCCAATCCAATACACCGTATCTTCTTATCCTTGGTGATTCCGGTCTTCCCATATTCTATCGACGCGCCCATGGAAGCGCATTTGACTTCAAGGTCCAACCGGATGGGAGATTGACATATTATGACGGTGGAACGAGAAAATTCTATGCGATGGACAGTGCTTACGCCATCGTCGACAGCTTTTCCTGCGGCAACGGGTATCCTACCGATTTACACGAGCTCCAGCTCCTCCAAAACGGTCACGCGCTGGTGATGAGTTATGATTCCGAGGCAGTGGATATGAGTGCGATCGTTCCGGGCGGCAAAGCGTCGGCGACTGTGGTAGGGTTGATCGTGCAGGAACTCGACGGGGAGAAGAATGTCATTTTTCAATGGCGTAGCTGGGACCATTTTCAAATTACCGATGCGACCCATGAAAACATGACGGGGGATGTCATTGATTATGTTCACGGCAACGCCATTGAGCTCGATAACGATGGCAACATCATGATTTCCAGCCGGCACCTTGATGAAATAACAAAGATCAATCGCCAGACGGGGGAGATTATGTGGCGATTTGGCGGGCGGAATAACCAGATTATCTTCAACAACGATACGCTGGGGTTTTCCCATCAGCATGCGATCCGGCGTTTGTCCAATGGAAACATTACCCTCTTTGACAATGGTAATTTCCATGCTCCTCCTGTTTCGCGAGCCGTCGAATATCAGCTGGATGAGCAAAACAAAACAGCAACACTCGTATGGGAATACCGCCGCACGCCGCCAAACTATGGCGCCGCGATGGGAAATGTTCAGCGACTCGAAAATGGGAATACCCTCATCGGCTGGGGATCTACGAATCCGAGCGTTACGGAAGTTCGACCCGACGGCACTGTCGCGTATGAGCTAACGTTCGAACAAGGCGTCTATAGTTACCGCGCGTACCGTTTTCCCTGGAAACCGTATATCAACCCGTTCGGCCAACAACATCCCACGTCATTTACGCTGCGGCCCAATTATCCCAATCCGTTCAACTCCGGGACAAGAATCAGGGTCGGCCTCCCGCAGGCATCTGTTGTTAGTCTGGTCGTTTACAATCAGCTCGGCCAGCAGATCGCCACACTCACTGATCGACAGCTTCACGACGCGGGGGAGTATGAAGCGGAATTCAATGCCTCGAAACTGCCCAGCGGCACTTACTACTATAGGTTCAGCGCAGGAGAGTTTTCGCAGACAAGTAAGATGATGCTTGTGAAATAAGTGATATCTCCATCGAATATTTCTCATGCCATTCCAACTCGTTTCAGAATTCCAACCCAACGGTGATCAGCCGGATGCCATCCGGCAATTGACGGAGGGCATTTTGCGCGGTGACAGGTATCAGACGCTCCTTGGCGTTACGGGAAGCGGCAAGACTTTTACCATTTCAAACGTCATCGCTCAAATTAACAAGCCCACGCTCGTCATGTCTCACAACAAGACCCTCGCGGCGCAGCTCTATGGAGAATTCAGGCAGTTCTTTCCGAAAAATCGTGTCGAATTCTTCATCTCCTACTACGATTACTACCAACCCGAAGCCTACGTTCCTTCAACGGACACGTACATCGCGAAAGACGCATCGATTAATGATGAAATCGATCGGTTGCGGCTGCGCGCAACGAGTGCATTATTAAGCGAGGATCCCAATGTCATTGTCGTAGCGTCGGTAAGCTGCATTTACGGCATTGGTGCACCCGATGAATGGGTCAAGCAGTTGGTGCTCCTCAAGAAGGGTCAGCGCATAGAAAGGAGTGCTCTGTTGCGAAGGCTCCTCGATATCCATTACGTCCGCAACGACTTCGAGTTCACGCGAGGCACATTCCGGGTGCGGGGAGATGTCATCGAAATCATCCCTGCCTACGAGCAGGATCGGTCACTCCGCATTCAGTTGTTCGGCGACGAGATAGAACGGATCTCGCACATCCGCAGTGTCACCGCGGAAGTGCTGGATGACGTCGACTCCGAAGTGATTTACCCGGCGAAACTCTTCGTGACGAGCCGCCCGACGCTGGAGAAAGCCAGGGAAAGCATTGAACGGGAGCTCGAAGAGCAATTGGAGTATCTGCGCAAGGTGGGCAAGCTTCTCGAAGCGCAGCGACTCGAACAACGGACCCGCTTCGATCTCGAAATGATGGCGGAGATCGGATATTGTTCGGGTATCGAGAATTACTCGCGGCATATCGCCGGTCGCCCGCCCGGGTCCCGTCCATACTGCTTGCTCGATTATTTTCCGAAGGATTTCCTGCTCATCGTCGATGAATCGCACGTGTCGGTTCCGCAGATCGGCGGCATGTGGCACGGTGATCGTTCGCGGAAGACCACCCTCGTCGAGCACGGGTTCAGGCTCCCCTCTGCGCTCGATAACCGGCCTCTGACGTTCGAAGAGTGGGAGGCAATGGTGAACCAGGTCATCTTTGTCAGTGCCACACCGGGTCCGTACGAGCTGGCAAAGGGGCAGGGCGTGGTAGTCGAACAGGTGATTCGGCCGACGGGATTGATCGACCCTGAAGTGAGTATCCGTCCGGTGAAGAATCAGATCGACGATCTCATCGCTGAAATCCGTACGCGGGCGGAACGTAAGGAGCGATGCCTCGTAACAACACTGACCAAGCGCATGGCGGAGGATCTCACAAAATATCTCAGCGACATCAACATCAGGGTACGGTACATCCACTCCGAAATCGATGCCCTTGAACGAGTTGAGATTCTTCGGGACCTGCGGTTGGGCGATTTTGATGTTCTGGTCGGAGTGAATTTGTTGCGCGAGGGGTTGGATCTGCCCGAAGTCTCCCTCGTCGCGATTCTCGATGCCGACAAAGAAGGGTACTTGCGCTCAGAAAGGTCTCTTATTCAAACAGCAGGACGAACAGCCCGCAATATCAATGGCAAGGTTGTCATGTATGCCGATAGGATGACCGGCTCAATGCAGCGAATGCTCGACGAGACCAATCGCAGAAGACAGAAACAGGTCGAGTACAACACACAGCAGGGGATTGTGCCGAAGACGATTTACAAGTCGGTCGATGAGGTCCTCGCCAGCACGTCCATCGCCGACGTGAAAGCGTCCAGGGATGCGCGGCGCGACCGGGAGGAAGCGCCCCGGGTCGCAGAGTCCGTCGTTCGTTATCTCACCGCGGAGCAGCGCAATGACTTGCTTGAGGAGCTGAAAACGGAAATGCGACGGGCTGCAAAAGACCTTGAGTTCGAGCGTGCTGGCGAGTTGCGTGACGAGATCGCTCGCATCGAGAAATTGGTGTGACCTCAATTCTGAGGATTCCAGGAATACCCCGATTCGCGGGTTGATCCGTTGACCCGGCCACGTAATGTTAGAGACTCACTCCAGCCAATAGCTGGGAGTCACAGGCAGAAAGGGAGGAAGGGATGCTGCAATTACTTGTTCGGAATTTCGTCCATCCGGTTCAGGATTTTATTTATCCGCCGGTCTGCCTGACGTGCGATCAACCTCGCTCAGACCGGAACTCCAGAGTGTGTGCAAGTTGTTGGAACTCGCTTGCGAAAATCACAAGCGATCATCCGGTGTGGCAGGAAATCAGCAGCAAATTGAAGGAGGAAGGAGTAGTCGAAGACCTGCTCTCCTGCTTTCTCTTTGAGAAGGAGGGGAAGCTGCAGGAAATTGTGCACCTGTTGAAGTACCGCGGGGTGAGGTCGGTGGGAGTGGAGCTCGGGAGAACTCTGGGTGGATATGTGATACGGGATGCGAGATTCGCCTCGGCGGATTACCTGATCCCGGTGCCGCTCCACCGCATTAAGGAGAGGGAGAGGGGCTACAACCAAAGCGATCATATCTGTCGGGGCATTTCGGGCGTTACACATATTCCGATCGGGCACTCGCTGCTTCTCCGGACGAAATACACGCAATCGCAGACGAAACTCAACCACGAAGAGCGCCGACAAAACGTCGGTGATGCATTCGCAGTCCATCAGAAATACCGCAATGAAGTTGGGGGCAAGAAGCTCATAATTGTCGATGACGTCATCACCACCGGTTCAACAATAAACGCGTGTGCGAAAGTGCTGAATGCATTGGGTGTGAAGAGCGTCCTCGCCGCATCGGCGGCGTTGGCGGAGTAACTGCGAAACGCCTTCTTCAGGAGTACGTTAGTATGTTAGTATATTAGTATGTTAGAATTCCCGCGCATTTCTTTGCCAACCACCACGCCAGTGTACTAACATACCAACAGACAAACATACGTCACTCCCCATCGGCTGTTGTCTACTGACTACTACGTACTGCCTGCTCCTTACCTGCCTGAGCAAGTTGTTTTTCTCTCCCATTTTGGGTAGATTGATCCATTCCTGAACAAGTTTCTCTATTTAATCTCATCTCGAAATTATTTTCAATTTAGAATCTGGAGAATTACTATGCCAATAAGAATAGGAATCAACGGGTTCGGGCGGATCGGCCGCAACGTGTTCCGCGCCGGAGTGCATGAATCGGAGTTCGAATTTGTCGCAGCCAACGACATTACCGATGCAAAAACCCTCGGACACCTGTTGAAGTATGATTCGGTCATCGGAAATTTTCAGGGAACCGTCGAGGTAAAGGATTCCACACTCATCGTCAACGGAAAACCGCTGAGAATACTTTCCGAAAAAGATCATACGAAACTGCCATGGAAAGAGCTGGGGGTCGATATCGTCATCGAATCGACGGGCCTCAAGCACTTTACGGACGGCGACGCAGCGAAACAACACCTGACAAACGGCGCGAAGAAGGTCATCATCAGCGCACCGGCGAAATCTCCTGATATCACAATCGCCATCGGGGTAAACGATACGTTGTACGATCCGATGAAGCATCATATCATCTCGAATGCCTCCTGCACGACAAACTGCCTCGCCCCCGTGGCGAAAGTTCTTCTGCAGAATTTTGGCATCAAAAAAGGCCTGATGACGACGATCCACTCCTACACAAACGACCAGAAATTGCTCGATCTCCCGCATTCAGATCTCCGTCGGGCTCGCGCGGCGGCGTTGAACATGATCCCGACTTCGACAGGAGCCGCGAAGGCGATCGGGCTCGTCATCCCGGAGCTCAAGGGCAAAATGGACGGTGTTGCCGTTCGCGTGCCTACTCCAAACGTGTCGCTGGTCGATCTTGTGATCGAGGCAGACAAACCGGGAACTAAGGATACGGTTAATGCGGCGTTCAAGACTGCAGCGGGTGGCGCGATGAAGCATGT
>DASYTP010000142.1:0-14225 GCA_036002145.1 Bacteroidota bacterium
TAACTGAATTCACAAATGACACTCCGGTCAGGTATTTCGATACTCCCGACGCTTGTGGCAACCAGCTTCTTCCGGCGTTCGTCGTATGAAGAATCACGCCCT
Source organism: Bacteroidota bacterium (assembly GCA_036002145.1). GTDB lineage: Bacteria > Bacteroidota > Ignavibacteria > UBA10030 > SZUA-254 > DASYTP01. Next base: position 103 of record DASYTP010000142.1, read on the forward strand.
GTGTGCCAACGGTCCAGCCATTGTTGGCATCAGAGAAAGTAATTGCCTGGAGGATCGACTGCGCCTGGACGCCTTTTGTAAGCCGGATCCACGACGTGCCGCCGTTCGAAGTCTTGATGATCTCACCGAACGAGCCTACGGCCCAGCCATTGTCCGAATTTACGAACTTGACGCTCGTGAGGCTGCGGGTAACTCCTGAGAGCTGCGGCACCCACGTTCCGCCGGCATTGGTCGTCTTGAACACCTTCCCCCCATCGCCGACCACCCAGCCGACACTGGAAGTAACGAAATCAACATCGTAATGGTAGCCGGATGTAAAGGGAATGAGCGATACCCAGGTATTCCCACCATTCACCGTCGCGATGATCGTCCCGGACTGACCCACTGCAAAACCGTGAATAGAATCGACGAATGATACACCCACCAGGTGTTTCGTTGTTGAGGAATTTTGCGTGACCCAGGACGTTCCGGCGTCCGTTGTGGCGAATACCCGCCCGCTGTCTCCCACTATCCAGCCGAGGTTGCCGTTTCCCGGCGCGAATGTAACGTCGTTTAACGACTTCGTGGTGCTGAGAAACTTCGACAACCACGCTGCGCCGCCATTTATTGTGTAGCGGACGGTTCCCTCCCTGCCCACCACCCACCCATTATTTGCATCATAAAAATGAACTGCATTCAGCGGCCTGGAGGTGTTGGAGAGCAGCGTGGACCAATTGATGCCGCCATCCTGCGATCGAATGATCGACCCATACGTTCCCACGGCAAACATCAGGTCGGGCTCGACAACATCAATCCCATATATTGCTCCAGTGGATCCCAGGGTGTTATATCCGGCATTCCACGAAGTCCCGCCATCCCGCGTCCTGAGAAACACACCGAGATGACCGACCGTAGCCATGGAATCGGCGTGGAGTGCATCGACGGCATAGAGGTGGGAACCGGTCGGAAAAGGATTCTCCCATTGCCATGCCGGAGACGTCGTGTCGAAATGAACTCCAGTCTCATAGAGCGACGGATCGTCGAATCGATCGAACTGATCGCCCGTCTGGTAGAGATCACCGTCATCCTCGGTCGAGTCCTCGTCCTGGGCAATGAGGTTCACCGGGATCATCAGTAGCGCAATGCAAGTGACCATAAGAAACACCCTCAGTCCCGTGGTGAACCATATTTCGTCGTTGCACATTCTCCGTTCTATTCTCGTTATCATAATCTCACCCCTTTACTGCAATAAAGACCGAATACCCTTCATTATTTTATTAACACGAAGTTCACATCGTTGATTTCATCGCCTTCCGGCTTCGGCAACACTTCAATGTTGCGCGACACCTGCGCCGTTTTATAACCCAGGTCTCCGACAAGCTTCTCGTTCACGGAGACGACATATTTCCCGGGGGGGACGGCGATGAATTCGAATTCGCCCGTTGAATACGTAATCGCCGATGCAGTGAATTTTGTCCCCGCAGTTGCGTCCACCGATTGGATGGTAATATCGATCCCCGGCATGGCTGAGGTCTTGCCCTCCGACTGGGCATCGACCCTTCCGCGGACGACGCCGCCGACGACGATCGGGAACTCCACCTGGCGAAATTGATTCGGCTCCGAAACGATCGAAAAATTGTTGTAGCGCGGCACCCAAAGCGGGTTATCGAGCGAGCGCTGATCCACAGAGATCACGTATTCCTCATACGGCAGGCTATGCGAGAGTGCAAACCCCTGAGGCGGTGAATAGCGGAGATATTGAGCGCCGGAGACGCTGTACGTTCGGATAGTTGCTTTCGTAATGCTCTCTTCACCCGGATCCTGCATTCCGTTGGCATTTCCATCGACGAACGGCTGGATGACAACGCCGCCGAACCCGACGCGGTTGCTCAAGTAATCCAGATAGAAATCGCCGCTCTCGGGAGAATACCCGACCGAGCCGCTGATAGATTCCGATCCGCGGATGCCACCGCCGCCCACCCCAATATTCGTTCGGAGCAGTGCGAAGGGGAAATAATAGACGAACTGAATGCCTCCAATTGATGTCTGTGCGATGACGCTACGCTCGTAGTAGACCTGGAACCAGATTCGCCGTGAGAATCGCTTGCCGAGCTCGAGCCTGAGGTCACGAAAGCCGTGATCGTAGTGAAAATAACGCGTCGTACCGCGGAGCAGGAACTGTGCCGGCGCGCGTATCCCCACCGTCACAGAAGTGATAGCGTCGATTGTCGGATCGTTTGGCGTCTGACGCCATTCATAGATGCGCCGGTGGCTGATTCGCGGCGAGAAGATGCCGAACTGACCGCTTAGTGCAGGCTGAATAACGCGCTGCCGGTGTGAAGAAAAGATTGTCTGACGCAGGAGCAAGTCAAGGCTGAGGCGTACCCGCTCTGAAAGATACGGCAAATTGATCACTGCGGTCGCTTCATCAACGACGTTACGGGGATTATAGTACGGCTGGTGAGCAAACCTGGTGTATACAAGAGCTGCACCCGCGGTCGACGGGAACGTGAGACTAAGCTGGCTTCGTGAAAAAGCCGCCGGCGAGAAGGTGAAGTCTCCGATCAGCAGCTGCGTAATCCTCGTGGTTGCTGTAAGTTTCGGATAGAACTTTCTTGTAAGCGAAAGTGCATTCGATGTATAGTAATCCGTCCCGATACCGAGCGTCAGCCGCGAATTGACGCCCCACTGGAGCTCAGCGGCGCCGTAGTACTCACTATCCTTACGGGGATGAATCCTTCCTCCTGTAATGTCGTACTGCACTTCGCCGGGGGGAATCATCGTCGGGGGCACCACGAGATGGTACTGCGTTACTTCCTCGACTCCGAAGGGATCATAATTCCGGACATCGAACCGGGAAACGCCGTAGGAGAGGAGGGTCGAAAACGAATATCTTCCGGCATCGTCTATGCGTTGATAATCGATCAGCGCGCCCCCCAAATACAGATCGGTGACGCTTCCGGCAGGGACTGTGCGCTCGAGATCCTCGACAGCAAAAAAATATCGACGCGGCGCGGGCCGGTTGGTAATCTCCGCCCCGAAAACATTCGTTGGTGTCAGGCCGAACGCGAGTACGTCGCCGAGCACTACCTGATGAACGATCGATTGACCCAGAAATGCGTACCGCAAACGAATGGCCAGGTCATCGAACGTGACCGATTCATTGAACGTGCCGTTAAGCCGGGCATCCAGATCACCTCCGAGGAACTGGCTGCCGCTATGCAGGGCATAGGTGTACCTCGGGGTGCCTTTCTGGCTTAGCTGCGAAACCAGGGCGTAGTCCAACCTGCCGAAACCGATCGGGAGGATCCTGCGATCGAGCGAATAATCTGCCGTCGGAAGGACACCGAGAGTGAGGCGGCGGCGGCGCGCAGATTCACGCGCACGCTCTGCAAAAACCGGGAGTTGTTGTTTCGTCGCTAACGTCACCTCAAGTCGGCGCGGATTATACTTGACCCTCATTCCGAACAGCGCATCGAACAGCTCCTGTCTCAGGTAGAGGTCTTCGGGGCGCGTCACGAAATCTGTCTCGGTGATGTTGAGGCTTTTTTCTCCTGCAGTTGCCGATCCTCCCCTGCCATCGATCCGGTAACGATTCTCGGCACGGAGAAAAAAACCTTCCGCCACGCCAGACGAGCTCGAGTAGGCAATATTCAGGCGGAGAAATTTGAAGAGCGCAGTCATTGGAATGTATGCCCGGGGACCAATAACCACGACGTCGAATTCCACCCGGCCGATTCCGCGGAGGCTTAACGCGACGGGGACGACCTGCATGGAATCCCTCCCCTGGGTGAAGACTTTCTGGGAAAATCCAAACAAGCTCCAGAGCAACACAATATGCGAGATGGAGAGAAATTTTGTCAGTTGTCGTCCGTTGATCGTCATAACGATTACGGAATGACGAGTTCTTGCGAAAAACGTACCGGATCAATCGTCAGGAGGTAGCGCGACTGCATTCCGGGACGCCTGCTGGTGAACACAACGTCGAGCGTGTACGTGCCCGGAGGGATGGTGGTAATATCGATGGATGCCGGGTAGAGAAGGTCCTTGTATATTGCCACGGGATGATCATCATTCTTGAGAATTTTACCATCGCGGTTTCTTATCGTGACCGTCAGCTTCCCCCAGAACGCAGCATTTCCGGTCCGGTTGACATCGATACCGAGGTTCATCTTCCCTGCCGCCAGTGTTGTTTGAACTCCCCTGATCAGGAGCCCGGTCTTCGGACCTCCTGTTCTGAAATGAAACGGCACATCGATCTGGTTGATATATTTAAGTTTCATCGTGATGCCGCCGCCAGGATTTGCCGGTTTGGCGGTGGTCTGGTCTGTGGAGGATACAACGACTCTCGCCCAATATTCGCCCGGTTGAACGCCAAGGGGGGGTGCCACGACGACACGGATGACCTGGGACTCCTTCGGTCCCATGATAAATCGTTGCGGATATGCCTTCATCCACGGGACGGCTGACGGCTCCCCTGTATATGGGGGATCGACGTATCGCATCGCGAATTTTCCGCTGTCTCCCGGAACGGGATAGCCGTACCTAAATTCCACCCACGCTTCTTGCGGGCGCTCGAGCGGGTTGGTAACACTTAAGGTGACGGAACGTGTTGGGGCATTCAGGAACAAGTAGACAGGAAAGACCTGCACTCCACCTGCAAAAACATTCGAAGGAATGCTCACGGCGAGGAACATTCCGAGGAGAATCAATGATATCAAACGCTGGATTAAATGCATGAAAGGTGTGCGACTCCTATCCTCTTGGTATGATGCGACATCTGAAAACCGAGCCGTAAAGCTGCATTTTACCTGTTTTTCGAGCAGCCCTACGGACAATCACAAAGAAGGGCACCTCCGCTCATGCGAGCATGACCATCGGTACCCTTCTATTGAGAAATCGATCAGCGATTCTTACAGCTCTTAGTTTCCGGTGTAGGTCGCCGAGCCGATGATCTGGCCCGTGTAACCTCCGGCGAACGCCGTCGTCGGAACTGACACAGTCGCGCCGAGGAACAATCCTGACGCCGCGCCGCCACCGATGGTAAGCGTAACGCCGCCGCCCGTGACAGGGCCTGCAGCTGAAAACGCCACTGATGGATCGTTGTCATAGTTCCAGCCGTATGTCCAGTTGCTCGTGGGCAGAGAGCCGTTCTCATCATCTGAGAGCAAGCCAGCGGGCAGAACCAAACTCACCAGCACTTCTGAACCTGCATTACCGTCAACCTCGAAACCGATTGCATCAACAACAATGCCTGCGCCTTCGCCAGGTCCCGGGGGCTCTTTGAATCCGCTCGGGGTGATGATATATGTGACTCCGGGCGACATGACGCCCCAGTCGCCATCTACGTTGACGAGGATCAGCTCGTTTTCAACGGAGGCGGTAACCAGTGCTTCGGCCTCGCTCTGCGCGATTGCATAATTGCAGAGACCTACAATTAAGAGCGCTGCAACAATCAAGAAACGTTTCATTGTGTAACTCCTTTTGAATGGATGTTTGTGAAATGGTGGATTAGAGAATTAGTTTAACTTTAATTTTCCGAGGTGAAGAGTTGTCTCCACTCCCGTCTCCGGACGGGAGACGGGAGCAGCAGACAAACGGAACCAGATTACTTCATCAGCAACATCTTCTTAACTTCCTGGAAGTCGCCGTTGTTTACAATCATACGATAGTAGTACACTCCGGAAGCCATCTTCGAAGCATCGAAAACAACTTCGTTCGTGCCCTCGTCGAACTGTTCATTCTCGGCGAGTGTTGCAACTTCCTGACCCAACAGGTTGTAGACTTTCAACGTTACGAACGACTCGGCGGTGAGCGAGAACTCGATAGTCGTCGCGGGGTTGAAAGGATTCGGATAGTTCTGTGCCAACTCGTACTTCTCCGGCACAGCTTCCAGGGCTCTGAGGTCCAGAGGATTGCCGATAGCGGGGGATGCGACAGTGCTCGTGCGATAGAGGAAATCGACGTCTGCGATCGCCTTCACGCCGGTAGCCCTTGTTGCAGCCGGCTTCGGACCGAAACCGTCTCCAAATGAGAGGGTATCAAACGCACCGCTGAAGGCAGCGTTGATACGATTCAACACAGTCCACCATTCGAGATACGTTCCGCCCCAGTCTGTGGGCAAGCAACTCATAATGCTGTCCATCTTCGCGTCGATCTGGCGAAGAGTCGAACCGGCAGGTAAACCGGCAGGGTCGCCGAGCTGATTGACGTAGACCATATCACCGAAGCCGGGAGTTTCAGTCTTATCGGCATCAGATGCCCCGATATTAAACGCAAGGGCCAATGCTTCCGAAACCAGGACATTGCTCATCTTTCCGGGGGGCAAAGCTTTCTGTGCTTTTTCGATCGGCTTTGTCGACTGGAAGTTTTCCAGACAGTTGGCCGCACCTGAGTGCTTTCCCGTTTTGTCAGCAAACGTCTTCGTAACATCTTTCCATTTCGGATGATACACGAATTTGAATCTCGGCTTTCCACCCAGCGTAAGGCCCGACTGCTCCTGTGTACCGATCACAATACCTGCAGGTTTTGCATTGTATGTTTCGGGCCACACAATCTGCACATAGCACTCCTCACCGATATTGTTGACATTCGGCATTTTCAAGAGTAACCGTGCGGGGACAGGACCCAAATCCGGAAGGGGAGGCGTCGGCTGTTTCAGTCCGAGGAGCGACCACTTCTTGACCACGAGTGCCTTTCCCTTGTTGCCGCGATAGCAGATCTGGACAGGATCTCCATTGTGCAAAGTATCATTTGCAGTCGCCAGATCAAAGTTCCACTTCGCCTTCTTACCGGGTACCCCGGCGCTGCTGGCAGACAAACCGCCTGAGCTCAGGGGTACATCATTCACTGCTGCCTGACTGAACTCGACGTACAGTAAAGCTGTGGTTGGGCCGGCAGTGTCCGGACCGGAATAGATGAACGTAAAGCAGCCTTCGCTGTTATACGCCTTTCGCTTCTCGGCCTTTGTCTTCTTGCCCTTGCTGTCAACGGCATCCGCGACATCATCCGGAGTAAACGTGCGCATCTTTGCGCCGTCGCCCTTCCTGATATAGAAGACGTGCGCGTCAGCATCGGGGAGGGGCACATTGAGCGCGGTCTGCGTCGTCATGTCGATATTGAGCGCCGCGACGCCCGCGTCGGCATCGTTCTCATCGCCAACGATCCTCCAGTAGCCCAGACCGACACCCGCAAGGCCCGACTGCCATGTAAACGTCATCCCGGATTGTGCGGCATCACGCTGGAACTGCACTTTCCAGACGTCCGTCTGCGTATCAAAGTTGAGTTTATGGATACTTGTATAATTGGGAAGTCCGTCCCAACCGAAGTTCGGGATCACACGGAGGTCGATTCCCTGCGGCGGCGGCGGCAAACCCTGGCTCGATTCCTTCGTGGCTGGATCGATGGAGTCAGGAGTTGCATCATTGTGCCCGCTGGGATGGACGACCAGAAGCAGCGAATCGGTAATGCCGCCCCCGTCGGACCCGTAGAACTTAATTGATGTCTGCGCCCGGAGCGTCTGTGACATGAGCACGACCAGGGACACACACATCAGCAGATAAAACTTGTTACTTAATTTCATAGCTACCTCGCTATTTGATGTGGTTGAGTGATAGTGGATAAAGTGATTTCTTGTCGATTGCCTTGAACGTACAGAAGGTGAAGCATCCCGCACACGCGGGAGGGCGGGATGCTTCATCCTTGAACCTTACTTCATTAACATTATCTTCTGTGTCGCATTGAAGTCGCTCGCCGTCATGCGGACGAAGTAGATGCCCGTGGGCACGCTCATTCCGCGCGCATCACGACCATCCCACTCGATTCCGTAGGAGCCGGCGGCCTGCTGTCCGCTCATGAGCGTGTTGATCTTGCGTCCCAGAATATCATAGATCGCAACGCTTACCTCCGCTGTCTTCGGCACATCGACTGCGAATCGCGTCGTCGGGTTGAACGGATTCGGATAGTTCTGACCCAAGGCCCATCTGGTCGGTACCTGCACGTCCTTCAACGTCACGACGACCGTCTTGATGTTCGCATCGGTCAGTCGAACCGCGCCGGAGCCGTTCATTACCGTATTGCCCAGTTTTGCATCGGGACTCGTCAGGACAAGGCTACGTCCCGCGCCCTTCACTGTGTTCCACTGGATCGTCACCGGGTATACCGCCGCTTCTATGCGGATCGGATATTCGTATGTACCCTTCTCATCAAGTTGCGACGGATAGGTTTCCAGCATACGACCCGATGTGTATCGTGCATCGAAGCCCGTGAGGTCCTTCAGCGATGGCGGCATCTCATAGTCGTTCAAGGGTTCGCGTACGAAGCTCTCGTCGCCTATGTAGAGTGACTGCTGATGTCCCGCAGCATCGATAATCGTAATCCGGCTCAATGTCGACAGGTCGGTCGGCATGCTCTGTTTTGGAACTGCTGCACCTGCATTCATCGTAATGCTCGGTGAACCGGAAACACCGGTTGCCTTCGCCCAGTATCCGTATCCTGGCAGTAAGTTTCCAGGTGACGGGTTATTCGGTCCCACGAGATTCGCCGCATAGTAACCGGCCGAGCTATAACCGAAGTAACTGCTCGCAGCTACTACGCAGTTGGTCTGAATAATGCTGGCGATCGCGACCGGATGGCCAATTGTGCCGATCATATTCCAATTCGCAATCACGCTTTGTGTGAGCGAATTGAGAAGCGTTCCGCGCGCACCAACCGGCTGGACGCCTGAGAATTTGGCCCAAAGGCCAAGACCATTGGAGAGTGGATCGGTCGGCACGTACGAGCCGGTGTATCTGAACACATTTCCCAACGCGGTGGGATAAGAGAATCCCTTGGAGTAATCGCCTCCGACCGGAGAAACACCGACAGATACCATGTTCCATCCATCAATCGTCACGATCGTGGTACCAGGATAAAGCTTCACGCACCAGTTGTTTCTTGGATGTGTTTCGACCGGCGTACCAAACTGGTTAAGGTAGTAATACTCTAACAGAGTCTGCCCCTGCATTCCACAAATGCTTGTGGTATCATCGCCGAGGACTCCGACATTATCATATTGGTACTCGATTGTCCCATCGCACTGGTTAAAGACAACGCGGAACTTTTCCTCGTCAGGATCGCCTGTCGTACCTGTTGCGAACGCGGCGACGGAGTCCCATTCTACAACAAACAAGCAGGTATCGCCACCCGGACCCGCCTCATAACGAATATTGCCATACTGGTTCCCGACAGTATCGGCCAGGAGCAAGTCAAGCGACATCGGCGCCGTATAATTGATCGGCATACGTGCCATAACAACCGCACTTGTATCCCGTCCCGGCTGTCGCAGTCCATTGGTATTCCCGTACGGGAATCCCCATGCGGCGAACAATCCGTTCGCGTTGACGTCGATCGTATCAGTCGCGTTCTTTGATGCCGCCATGCCACCGTTGACGCTGACCCACGCATAGCGCCATCCATCATCGCCGAACAGGGTGAAATTACCACCCATGTCGAACGGACCGGCTGTACCGTCGTCGGTAGTCACCGCATTCGTCGGGTGCGAGGGGGGCAGGAAGAAATCAGCTATCGGTATAGCAGATCCGGACGTAGAAATATCTGCGCTCGAGCACGAGCCGCTTCCCGTATCGGGATAGTAGTAGGGTGTACTGAAGCATACAACGCTGAACGCATAGTTCGCACCGCTGCCCACCAAGCCCTGGTTATCGGTTGCCTTTACCTTGTAGGAAATTGTGTGAATGCATGATTGCGCCGGGACTTCAGCTTCCCACAAGTCGCCGCCCGTGTTCGCCATCGATATATCCGTCTGATCGACACCATCGATTGCCCACGTGAGCTCTGCGTGGTTGACTCCTGCGGTCCCGGGACTCGCCGGGTTGCAATCTACGATGGTCGCTTCGATAATGAAAGGTCAGACATCGAAGGTATTGGGAAGCGACGTGGTGCTTTGGACGTCTGGCGGCACGTTTGAGGTTACAGTCATTGTGTACCAGTAATTGAATGCGGCGACGTCGAGGGAATCATCACCGAATCCGCCGCGAGCGACCCATCCACGTTTTACAGAGTTTGCATCCTGGCCTGCGCAATTCGAAGGACCTGAATCGTGTTCATAAAACTTCCAGTTACGGGCAGGGTAGTACTCATCGCTCAGTGTCACGCGAGCTCCCCACGTAGCCCATTCCGTACGATCATCGGCTGTGTGACCGGCAGGACCTTTTACCTGCTGTGAGATAAAGAGAACATCACCCGCGACGACCTTGAGGGTGTCATATTCAAGCATCGAAACAAAGTTAACCTTACTCGCATGATCCACCACCGCAACACCCTGAGTGCCGCCCCACACTGCGTCGCCGATCGTCGGCGGCAGCGTCACCAGCCCGGGATGTGCAGCCCCGATAGTTGAGACCCAGTTTGTGTCCGTCGCCTGATCGATGAACGGAGCAACTTTCCGATCAAGGTCGGCAGTGTTCACATAGTAACCCCAGCTCTGACAGGGAGCGGGATAATAAACTGATTCAAAAGTTTCTCCTGGACCGTAGTCGGGACCAAGTCTTGATTTATGGAATCGGATATAGAGTGTTGAATCGAGACATCCGACGGATCCCAGAGCCTGCCAGAAGAGGGTATCGACAGTACCCGTAGCTGGGAAGAGGAGCCACTCGGCCATGACGTCCTTGTGGTACGCGCCGAAGTTCGAGCTCCAGGGAAAATGTAACGTATCAAACCCGAACGTGAATCTTGTGCCGCACGCGAGGTTGGCGCTCGCGGGTGTATATTGCAGCTTCTTGGCCATCAGCTGAGCCGCGCTTTGCCCTCGGCGCACAGGTATCACTTCGCTCTTCGGCGACACCAGATATTTTTGTTGCGCACTCAACAGGCCGCACAACAAAAAGAGAGAAAGAAACATCGTAGCTAACCGCATGATATGTCTCCTAGAATAATTATGTGAATAATGGATTAGAGAAGTTGATCAACTAGGTGCCAATAACTTTTAGGCCAGACGTGCAAGAACGACTCACACAAACGCACGGATTCTTTCGATCAAATCAAGCCTTGGAGGACAAAGTTAATATATACCTTTTCTGAAATATTGTCAAGTATTTTTTCAAAAAAAATCGTTTTCACCATATTTTCCCAAAAGCCAAAATTATTGCGAAAAAACTAAGTTTTAAGGATCGGGATCGAATCAGAAATTGTCCTAAATGCCGATAATAACGTCAATAACGTGGTTGCCCCCGAAGTATCTTGCAGCCCTGTAGGCATAATTGATCTGTACTTCAACTCCACTGATCATCGAGACGATGCCGACCCCTCCGGAGAGCCCATAAATGTATTCCTGCCCTTCACTCTCTGAGGCCATCGAATACCCCCCACGCACGAACACCTTCCCATCGTAGACGTACTCGCCGCCGAGTTTGTACTCATCTTCAGAAAAATCATTATTTTGAAACACTGAAGAAAGACGTAATTGCCCCCGGGCACCCAGCATGGAGGTGTAGCCGAGCCCGACTTCGATCGTCGACGGCAGCTGAGATGTCGCCGCATCGATCGTCAGGGTGGATTGCGAATTCAGTGCGTCGTTCACTTCCACGTCACGCTCGAGCCCCTCTCCGTCATATTTCAGCGATGGCCCGATATTCTTGATAACGACCCCCACGCTTAAACCGTCGATCCCGCCTATGCCGTCGTATTGAACCCCCGCATTGAACGCGAACGTCGTCGCCGAAACATTTGCCATTTTTTCATACACAACATTGGAGGTGATGCCCGCCGAAATTCGATCGGAGATGTGCCGGGAAAAAGTTCCTCCAATCGTCAGGAACGTCGGAGAGGTCGATTCTCCCGTTCCGTCCGGCTCGTCTTCAGTCGTCACGGGAATCTCTCCGAACGAAAGCGACCGCAACGTCAGCGCGAGGGAGCCGAAACCAGACACTTCTCCCCCCACCGCGACATAGTCGACACCGATGTCTGCCAGGTAGCTTGTATGAGAAAACATCGCCGACGCCCGGCGCTCCATCCGCGCGAGTCCCGCAGGATTCCAGTAAATGGATTCGAGCCCGGTGACCATGGAGAGCGAAGCGCCCCCCTGCGCAATGGCCCGCGCACCAAGTGGGATGAGAAGCTCGGGCGCCGCGGCAGTCCCGGATTTATCTCCTCTCCCCGCCGGGGAAGGCGATGCAGATATCAGGATGAGCAACAACGAAACGATCCACTTGATCATCAATTCCCCGCTCGCGTTTCCTGGACAATCATGAGCTTGAGGTTCTTCGTGCCGAGATCGACTCCGTTTTTGTCCTTCAATTCAAGGTATGCCAGAAGCACGCCGGATGCCGCAGGCAACCCGCGTTCGTTATTCAGATCCCAGTCGACAAATTGCGTATCGTCTTCCTTCCGGATGGTTCGTACAAGAATGCCTGCAAGATTGAATATTCGGATCGTCGCGGAAAAGGGCAGATGATTGAATCTTACAAACCGCTGAAACTTGTTCACCTCTGCCCTGTTCATACCATAGTATGGGTTGGGGAAGACGTTGATCTTTTCGATCTCACGCCTCGCTGCGTCGAGGTTGGTTCGCTGTACCGCAGTCCCGGTAAATAGTTTCTCATCCCTGTCTCTCACATAATGATAGCGTGCGAAGCGGATCGTCGTTCCGCGGGGGATGGCAATGCCGTCGTCATCGAGATCGGCAATATACGCTTTCCAGAGAGCGTTGCTGACCGATCTGTCCTGAGTCAGTCCCCAAAGAAATTTCCGCATCTCACGCGCCGGCTCGGGCCGATACGGAATGCTGTCGTCATACACATTCCCTATGATGCCCGCCGTTAATCTAAAGCTGTCAACGACGACGGAGATGGGGTAAAACGCTTTGAATGATTTTCCATTGAACTGTCCACCGGTGAAGAGTTGAGGACGCCAAATGCTATCGCCGCCGTAATCATGAATCACAGAATAAAACTGTTTGTTGATGGAATCCCGGCCTCTCACGCCGACGGCCCAGACGGTGTACGGGACCCGCACCCATCGCGATGATGGAACGTTACTTCCGTGGAACAATGCCCAGCTCGAATCACCATTGAATCGAAACTCGATATCGGTATCGCTCGCGGAGCCGCCGCGGAGAGTATCGATGTCCGCAAACTGCTTGGCGACAACCATATAGTTCCCTCCGGAATTCGGGGTGGTGAAGACGTTTTCATTCGAGGGCTGGAAATTCGCCTGGGTCTGGTAAACGCCCTTGTAACTTGTGAAGAATGGAGATATGATTTCCACACTCATTCCGCGCGGAACGATTCGCCGGGGAGGCCTGTCGATACCGATCCCCGCAAGGAGCGGATTCTCGTCTGTGACCACGACACCCCGCAGCGTCGTTGTCGTTCCGCTCGGCTGTGAAAACCATGTGTAGCCCCCGTCCGTCGTTCTGAAAATTGTGCCGTTGGTTCCCACTACAACCCCGGATTCGGCATCGGAAAACGAGACGCCGTAAAGATCTTCGGTAGTGCCCACAATTTGTTGACTCCAGGATGCCCCGCGGTCGGAAGTGCGCACAATTGTACCGTTCCTCCCGACAGCCAGGCCGACATTCGCGTCAAAAAAATACACGCCGTACAGATCGTTGATCGTTCCGGATGCGAGGCTGTTCCAGCGCACTCCCCCATCGAGAGATCGAACGATCGTCCCCGCCCTCCCGACTGCGAAACCAACATTATCATCGGGAAAGGCAACATCATGAAGGTCATTCTGAGTATCGGTTGAATCCTTGTGCCATCCAGGGCGTATCTCGACAAAGAATGTATCTGCCCGGCCGCCATTGGTGGTATTGAGCATCGTTCCACCGCTTCCGGCGATAAAACCTTTGTAGTTATCCAGCAGCGCCACGCCGTGAAGATCTGCGACGGAGGGAGACAGTTGCCTCTTCCATGAGATCCCGCCATCGCTGGTCTGTAGAATCGTCCCTGCGGCGCCGACCGTCGTTCCATGATTTGTATCCAGCAGCGAGATGCTGTATAAGGGGACAGACACGCCGCTCGACAGCGTAGTCCAATGTTCACCACTATCGGTCGTGCGCAGTATGGCGCCCCCCTCGCCGACGGCATAACCGACATACATATTCGCGAATGCGACGTCGTAGAGGGCGGAACTCGTTCCCT
>DASYTP010000143.1:0-2582 GCA_036002145.1 Bacteroidota bacterium
TTCGCAAGGAGGGGGCGCAAAACATCCTCCCCTTGCGAAGGGGAGGATTATAGGAGGGGTTAACGAGTGCGTGATCACTCACATTTTGGTTCTCTGATTCAAACTGATACACTACCCAAACTCCGAAGGAGTGACATAACGTGGATGATCGGTGAACCATTCTTGACTTTTATTTTTTTTCTCGCTAGATTGACTCAATGTTAAAATGCAGGGTTGGACAAACTCCCAACCCCAAGTTAAAGCCTCCCGATCAGGAGGCTTTTTTTGTTTGCGGTGTCATCCCGTGCCGCCATTATCAAATCCATCCACAACACACTCATTGAAAGGAGGCTTACAATGAACGAACATATCTTTGATGAAGAGGAGCAGAGGATTCAGAGGGCTCTCAACGAGGCCAAGAAGAAGGAACTGGCGGAGAAATATGGCGCCTGCTTTCCGCTGGATCAATCCGAAATCCCACCGGAGATCGAATCGGAGTGGCTTAACTCGATCGAGGAATTCGAGAGGCAATCCCAAAATATAAAAATGATTCCCCTCAGGGAATTCCTCGGCAGTCCATCGTTCCGCCCGCTTGGCGAAATTCCGCCCGGGCAGCTTGCATCGGAACTGCAACTCGTCATGGAACGACTCTCACTTCATTTCGTCTCCCTCTCCTGGCTTGACGGGGTATCAGACGCAGAGTTGTACAGGTTCATAACCACCGAGTTGTTTGATCACGAAATTGAGGACATCAGGATCGAAGGAATGCAACATTGCTTCATCTACGAAGAATTTCATCCGAATGACGAGTACGATGCGAAGTTGTTGGCCGGAGAGTTTCTGGAAGATCTGTTTGCTCGTCGAGAGGAAGATGCCATGCGCAACTTTGTGAAGGATGAGGCGTATGACCCGTCGGGAAAACCGGCGACGAAGAGCGGGATCGTAAGCATCATTCGCTCCTTCTACGAACGCTTCGCCGTGTTTACCGGACACTCCTTCGAGTGCACCGGGTGCACCGTGGAAGGCGATTACGCCACCGTGAAATACAAAACTGAATGGTCCGGCCTCGTATCGGGATCGATGGAGTCCATTCGTCACGAAGGGGTAACTGTGATGAGAATGAAGAGGAGCCCCTACGGCGGATTCGACGTCATGCAGGCGAATATTCCCGGGCTTATCGAAGAGAACGAGTGTGGACCGAGCTAGGACTAGTCTGTTGCAGTTTCTCTCTTCCCCTCTTTCGAAAAGAAGGTATACATCGCAGGAATGACGAAGAGCGTAAGGACAAGTGAGAAGAAAAGTCCGCCGATGACGACGATACCCATCGACACACGGCTCTTTGCACCGCCGCCGAGCGCAAGGGCAATCGGGAGCGCCCCCAGCATGGTTGCAAGACTTGTCATGAGAATCGGACGGAAGCGGGCGGCCGCGGCAAATTGAGCCGCTTCGAGCAATTTCGTTCCTTTTGCTTTTTGCTGGTTTGCGAACTCCACTATGAGGATTCCATTCTTTGTTACCAGGCCGATGAGCATGATGATGCCAATCTCGCTGAAAATGTTCAGCGTCTTGCCGGAGATCCAGAGCGAGAGGAAAGCTCCGGCGAGTGCAAGCGGTACCGTGAGCATGATGGTGAATGGATCCCGAAAACTTTCGAACTGTGCCGCAAGGACAAGGTAGATGAGCACAAGTGCCAGCAGGAACGCGAACACGATGTTCGACGAACTCTCGGCGTAATCGCGCGAGGGGCCGGCGAGGGTCGTGGCAAACGAATCATCGAGCAATTTCTTCCGGATGCGATCCATCTCCGCGATACCGTCTCCGATCGTATACCCGGGCGATAGAGCAGCACTTACCGTGGCCGCTTTGAAACGGTTAAAGTGATACAACTGGGGTGGAGCGCTCTCTTCTTTCAGCCCCACAAGATTATCCAGCTGGATGAGTTGGCCGCGGTTATTGCGTACGTAGATCGACTTCAGGTCGAGTGGTTCATCGCGATCCAGACGATTCACCTGTCCGATTACCTGATACTGGAAGCCGTTCATTTCAAAAAATGAAAACCGCTGTCCGCTGAATGCCAGCTGCAACGTCTGTGCGATATCAACGACTGTCACGCCCAATTTTTGCGCGCGATTGCGGTCGATGCTCAGATCAATTTGCGGCTTGTTAAATTTCAAATTGACATCCGCCGTCTGAAAGACATCGCTGCGGTTTACCTCGTCGAGAAATGCCGGCAGCGACTGGCGGATCTTCTCGAAGCTCTGATTCTGCAGCACGTACTGCACCGGGAACCCGCTCCGCCCGCCGCCGCCGCTCGCCGAGATCGTTTGATCCTGGTTTACAAAGACCCGTGCCTCGGTCATGCGGCGCGTTTTCGCGGTGAGGTAGTCAGCAAGCTCCTGCTGGGAGCGTCTTCGCTCGGAAACATCGGTCAGCATCAGGCGGACAAAGCCGGAATTGACCGAACCACCGCCGAAGCCCGGAGCGCTCACGCTGAGGTTCACGCGCTTCTCGGAGACGGAGTCGTCTATGAACCCGGTCAGACGATCCATAAAGGCATCGGTGTATTCAAACGACGCGCCTTCCGGGGCGGTAACGGTCATGCG
>DASYTP010000144.1:0-10809 GCA_036002145.1 Bacteroidota bacterium
GTATTGAAAAGTTGCTCGTTCGTTGATGTTCTGGTTATGGAATTGGTTTTCGTATAACTTACATCGTAATGGGCCCTGAATATGCCGGATACGTGAAATCCCTCGGCCGTAAGATAGTGTCGATACGCCCAGTCTAGATCGACGTTGCCACGCTTCATCTCGGTCCGGCGCTCCTCAGAGTCCGAAGGATACAGTTCTTCGCTTTTCACATAGTAAAGGGATCCAGATAACCTTATCGAATTGTCATGGTCGTCATGAGAATGGAAGAATGAAAACTGGCTGTTGAGATTTATATTCCCTAATGAATTACCGCGTGTACGCGCGTACTGATTGCTTTCATAATCGTTCGTGGAGAAGCTACCCATGAGCCCGCCCTTCCAGTCAATGGCTCTTGTTTCAGGATAGCGAAAATCAGAAATTGAGACGCTATCCTGAGCCAACACGTTCATATAAAAACCGAATGATAATAACAACGACCCTAGAGCCGGCCTCATCTTGAAATTCTCATCCCCATCTGGAACAACCTCCCCGCATAGGATTAGCGCCCGGGGGTACTCTTGAGGATGGAGTTTATGACAGCATCCGCCACTGCAGGACGAACCTGCATTATTTTTGTATTGTTGCGGGTTGGATATACCCTGTTGGTCAATAAAATAATAAAAATTTTCTTCTCCGGATCGGACCATACGGATGTGCCGGTGAAGCCGGTGTGCCCGTAGGACTTCTCACTGAACATTGTTCCCGCAGAGCTATAACCGTTGACTGTCCTGGTGTCCCAGCCGAGAGCACGCGAGCTTTTGTTGCCCTGCCGGGCCGTGAAAAGTTTTACCGTTTCGGATTTGAGATACTGCCTGCCTCCATAGCTCCCGCCATTCATCAACATCTGCAACAGGAGCGCAAGATCGGAAGCGGTGGAGAATAACCCTGCATGACCGGAGACGCCTCCGAGCGCATCGGCGTTCTCATCGTGCACAACGCCCCTGACCAGCCGATGGCGATAAAGACTGTCGTATTCCGTCGGCGCGATATCTCTCCAGAACGAAGTGTCGGGTTTGAACATTGTCCGGTCCATGCCAAGCGGCTTAAAAAACACGCTGTCGGCGTAAACATCCAGGGTCTTCCCGGAAATTTTCTCGATAATTTTCCCCAGCAGGATAAAATCGAAGTCGCTGTACGCGGTGGAGTCGCCGACCCTATAATTCATCTCCGTTTGATAAACGGAGTCCAGCACCTCCTGTGAGGATTTGCACGTAAGGAACAGCCGCTTGAACGGCGGCAGTCCGGCATTGTGGACAAGGAGATTATAGAGGCGGATGCTGTCCTTCCCATGATTGGCAAATTCAGGAATGTATTTCGTGACAAAATCGTCTAGCTTTAACGCTCCTTCTTCGTACAATTTCATGACCGCAGACGTCGTCGCTACCACCTTCGTCAGCGAAGCAAGATCGTATATTGTATTATTGTTTACGCCCGGGCTCGACGGATCGTACTCCTGATGTCCGAACGATTTGTTGTAAGCGATCAACCCGCCTCTGACGACAACCACCTGACCGCCGGGAAAGGCATGGTCGGCGATCGCTCGGTTCATAATGGAATCGATTCTCGCCAGACTGTCGCGATCGAATCCTGCATTTTGCGGAGTATCGCGACGCAGTACTGATTGATCGATGTCGATGCCGCTGCCGTACGGAAACATGCCGGGAATCGTAACGGGCAGCTTTCCGTGCGCCGGGATCTCGCCGAAGAGCGCCTCAACCGTCGCTTCGGTCATCATCTCCGCATCGGAGTACGAGCAAATGTATGCATCGGCATCCGGAATCCCCCCGACAACGTAGGGACTCCCCATCGCGATGACGATCTTTGTTTTCCTGAGCGTCAGCAAGGTGTCGATGAAGGCCATCAGCTCCTCCGGCAAACCGAATTGTCCCGAGCCCGAACGCGCTTTCGTGAAAATCGGACAGAGGATCACATCGCATTCTCTCGCCTTCTTCAAAATAGATTTCATCCGGAGGGAGTCATCCGCCGGATCGAGGCGAATCGTCTCGAAATTATTGTACCGCCTCCTGAACAGCGTAGTGAAGTAATCTCCTGCCGGTTCATTCGGCCACGGCGAGCTCGTGCGGTGAATCTCTGTCCGGTAATTCTCGATATCGCCGACAATGACATTCAATATCTTCTTCGTACCTCCATGCTCGAGTGGAAGCACATGATCATTCTTCAGGACGGTAACTGCCTTACGAGCGATCTGCCTCGCGAGGGAAAGATGTTCCGGCGTTGCGACGGCGTGACCGATCTTCTTCACTTCAGTGAACCGGTCTTTCACCAGTCCGAGATCCCACTTGATGCCGAGAATTTTCCTGACGGAGCGGTCGATCCGTTCTTCTGAAATCCTGCCGCTCTTCACGGCGCCTGCCAGGGCGTCAACTGCGCCGTCTTCGTCGGGCAGGATCAACAGGACGTCCACGCCGGCTTCTACGGCGCGCACAGCCGATGAATCCGATCCGAACTTGCTGACGACGGCGCCCATGTCCATCGCATCGGTAACAACGAGGCCGTCGAAGTGGAGCTCGTTCTGAAGAAGCATGGAAACGATTTTCGGTGAGAGTGTCGACGGCAAGGGCATCGGCTCGACGGCCGGTACTTCGAGATGCGCGATCATGACCGAACCGATGCCACGCCGGAAGATCTGCCGGTACGGGAACAGCTCAACACTGTCCATCCTTCCGCGCGAAACATTGATGATCGGTAAATCGAGATGAGAATCCACCTGCGTGTCGCCGTGCCCGGGGAAATGCTTGGCAGTCGCAAGCACGCCCCCCGACTGCAAACCTGAAACAAAAGCGCCGGCCATGTCCGCGACGAGTTTCGGATCTTCACCAAACGATCGTGTGTTGATGACCGGATTCTCAGGATTGACATTGACATCGACGACCGGGGCAAAATCCTGGTGTACGCCGATTGCCCGCGACTCTTCCGCGATCACTCTGCCCATCTCATAGGCCAGCGCGGTGTCGCGCGTTGCCCCGAGAGCCATCGCTTCGGGGAAGCGCGTCGCTCTGCGGATGCGCATCGCCGCGCCCCACTCGAAGTCTGAGGCAACGAGCAGCGGAATATCAGCCAGCTCCTGCATACGGTTGATGATCATCGCGGTCTCGTAAACATCCCCCTGGAAGAATATCAGGCCGCCAAATTTGTGGTCCTTGACGATGTGCACAAGCCGGCGGTACTCATCACTCTCGGCGCTGTAGTAATAGCCGTACGAGCGGGACATGATCATTTGCCCGATCTTCTCAGGGAGCGTGAGACGCGCCAGCGCGCTCTCGGTCCACTCCCGCCGCGCCTTGAGATCGGCTTCTTCCTTCGTTAGCGAGGGACCGCATCCGCCCAAGCTCACAAGAACGAGAAGAACGGCGGTGGCAACTAGCGCGGTGGTTCGCAAGCTGGTAATGCGAGTCCCGTAGGGACGATCTGTTTGTAGTATGTGAAGCGGATTAAGAACCGACAAGCTCCATAGGAGCGGCCTCAAGAGTCCATAAAGATGTTTCTGAAACACAACAGTTAAAGGTGAAGAGTACGCTCAACGAAAGGCACTGAGTCCGAGAATCGCGGCGCCGAAAGCGGCAGAGAATTTCGGTTTCTGGACAACCACATGGGGAAGTGCATGAACTATTTTCTCTTTGACCATTTTGGAATACACATTCTCAGATTCGAGAAGTCCGCCCATCATGCACATCGGGAGTTTTTTCTTCGGTCGAACCTGCATCACGAGCACACGGACGAGCTCGACCAGCTCGTTTGAGTTTCTTACCAGGACGCCGTATGCGACGCGGTCGCGCTCGTTACAGGCATCGAAGACGTCGGGTGCAAACGCCGCAATGTCGGCGTCGTCATGGTAGATTTTTGTAATCAGCTGATCGACTTGATCAACGCCGAAATACTGAAGTGCCTTCTTTGTGAGGAGTGTCTTCTCCGACCGGCCATCATGCTGACGCATCACGGCATTGAGGGCATCGCGGGAGATCGCGAACCCGCTTCCCTCATCACCGATGATATCCCCCCACCCGCCGGCGCGGATGAGCTGACCTTCCTCCGTACGATAGAGAGCGATGGAACCGGTACCGGAGATGAGAACGACCCCGGGAGCGCCCGCGAATGCGGCTTCGAGTGCGATGCGCGCATCGGATTCGATGGTGATCGTTTTAAGCAGAAACTTGTTCCTGGTTCCGATCAGCATGAGACGATCGACGAGCGCCGTCTTTTCTGCGGCCCTACCCGCGCCGGCCGCGCCGATGACAATGCTCACCAGTTCCTCGGATGTACAACCGGCTTTCTTGCAGCACTCTGTTATTGCATCGAACAGTGATTGAGCGGCCTTATCGACGCCGAGCTTGTGAAGATTACTCGGCCCGACCAGACACTCCGTGACCACAGTGCCGTCTAGCCCGACGAGGATGGCATGGGTCTTCGTTCCACCGCCATCTATCCCCAGCAAATATCGTTTTTGTTCGCCCACAACCCCTAATGTTTAAGTTTTCGTCAGCTCGATTCGTCTGAAAGTATCAAAAAAGGGGGTGAGAAGCAAGGGGGGAGGGAGGTTCGGTGCGAGTGGAGGAGGATAGGGCGATTCAGGTCTCAGGATTCATGCTTGTGGAGAGAGGTTTCGGGTTTGAGGTTTGAGGTTCGAGGGGGAGTCGAGGGCGATTCAGGATTCAGGATTCATGTTTCAGGTTGCTGGTTTGAGATTTGGAGTTCGAGTGATGGCGATCGACGCCTGGGCCGTCAGTACCAATTTGGGGATTAAGACTCGCAGGATGAAGATCAGCTGGTGAGGGAACTCATCCAAAAGAACGATCATTCCATGATTGATCCGAGCTTACACTCCACGCTGAAACCTCGAACCTGTAACCCCAAACCTCTAACCATTCCTGCTCGCTCACTCATACATCTCCCCCTCCGCCGCCTTCAGCGTATTCCTCATGAGCATCGCAATCGTCATGGGACCAACGCCGCCGGGTACGGGCGTGATCGCGCCGGCCACTTGCGACGCCGATGCGAAGTGCACGTCGCCGGCAAGCCGATAGCCATTCTTTGCCGACGGGTCATCGACACGATTGATCCCGACGTCAATCACGACTGCCCCCGGTTTGATCATGTCGCCCGTAATACATTCGGCTCTCCCCATGGCAGCGATGAGAATATCGGCTTGCTTTGTGTAAACCGAGATATCTTTTGCCCCGGTATGCGCAATCGTGACCACGGCATTCGCACCCTGCTGTTTTTGCAGAAGAATATTCATCACGGGTTTCCCGACGATATTGCTCCTCCCGACAACCACCACATGCTTGCCCGCCGGGTCGTTGCCGCTGCGGATGAGCAGCTGCTGTACACCCACCGGCGTACACGGCTTTAGGCATTCCTGGCCGACGACCAATCTTCCCACATTGATAGGATGAAACCCATCGACGTCTTTTCGATAATCGATAGCCGTGAGGATCTCTTCTTCATTGATGTGCTTCGGCAAAGGGAGCTGTACTAGGATTCCGTGAATCCTCAGGTCGTTATTGAATTGATCGATGAGCTGGAGAAGATACGCTTCGCCCGTTTCCGCCGGGAGCCGTTCGGTGACGGAATAAAATCCCATCTCCTCGCACGCCTTCCCCTTCATACGAACATAGGATTGGGAGGCCGGATTCTCTCCCACAAGAATGAAGGCAAGCCCCGGTGTTACGCCGCGGTCGGCCTTAAGCCTTCCGGTATCGCGCTTGACTTCTTGCTTTATGTCTTCGGCGATTTTTCTGCCGTCGATGAGGGTAGCGGCCATGATGGTAACGCCTCGGTGGATTCAGGATGCAGGATTCATGTTTCAGGATTCAAGGATCAAGCAGCTAGGGATGGGCTGCACTACATGAATCTTGAATCGTGAAACTTGAATCATTCTGGATTTTCAAAAGGCCGGATACACAAAGCTCTCAAACTTCAGTGCCTTCCCCGTCTCCGCGTCTGCCTGCAAATACACACCGCTGAGGCGGGCGTCGAACGACGCCATCTCGTATTTGTAAGGAGTCTGGTGGATGAACCGGCGGATGGCAATCTCTTTCTTCAGGCCGATGACCGAGTCATACGGCCCCGTCATGCCGACGTCGGTGATGTAGGCAGTTCCCTGGGGGAGGATCCGGGCGTCGGCGGTCTGGATATGCGTGTGCGTCCCCACCAGCGCGGTGATCCGGCCATCGAGATACCAGCCGAGGGCCATTTTCTCCGCGGTTGCTTCGGCATGCATATCGACGAACACGATCTTCGTTTGTTCCCGTATTTTCTCGACGGCCCAGTCGGCCTTCTTGAACGGACAATCGATCGCCTGCATGTACACGCGTCCCTGAAGATTGAGAACGCCTGCTTTCCCCTTTTCGCCGAGATCGTACACGACGAATCCGTTCCCGGGATTGTCGGATGGATAATTTAAGGGGCGTAATACATTGCGGTTGGCGCCGAGCACCTTGCGCGCCTGCCACGTATCCCACGTATGATTCCCCCCCGTGATGACGTGAGCGCCGGTGTTGAACAAACGGGTCACCACCTCGTCATTGATTCCTTTGCCATCCACAAGATTCTCACCGTTGGCGATACAAAAGTCGATGCTGTATTTCTGAACGTAACTCTTGATAAGCGTTTCGGCGAGCTCGAGACCGGGCTTGCCGACAATATCACCGATGAAGAGTATGTTAAGGATGTTTTGAGACATAATGTGTGGAAACATCAAATCACAAATATCAAATTCCAATCCTCCAGGCTTTCGCGATTTGGGATATTGGAGCTTGGAGCTTATTTGGAATTTGAATATTGGAGTTTGGAGTTTTGCACTCTTGCTTCTAGTCTGGAAGATGAACCGGCAATTGTGAGGAGGAATATACTGAAATTTGTCTTAACTAAAAATTTTCCTATCTTTATGCGGATTATTTCCGAAAATACGAATCAGATGGCACAAAAAGAGAATAATAACAAGATTGAAACCAAGCCCTCCGCCTACGACGCGCTGCCGGATCACGGCATTTCGGTCCACACCAATACGCTCCGGCGCTGGTACCAGTTGATTCATCTCGGACGTTTGCTCGATTTGAAAGCGGCGAACTACGTGCGTCAGGCAAAAGGATGGTCGTACCATTCGTCGTGTGCGGGGCACGAAGGGATTCAGCTCATCCTCGGACTCTCATTCAGACAGGGCAAGGACTTTCTGTTCCCGTACTACCGCGACCTTGTCACATGCCTCGCCGGAGGCCTTACGATCGAGGAGATGATTGCCAACGGATTATCGAAGGCGACCGACGTCGGCTCGGGGGGGCGGCACATGAGCAACCATTTTTCCAAACCGGCAATTCGCATCCAGAATGTCTCGTCGGCGACGGGGAACCATGCGCTTCATGCTGCCGGTGTAGCGCGTGCGATCAAGAAATATGACGGCGATGAGATTGCATTTGCCAGTTTTGGCGATTCGGCAGTCTCGGAGGGATTTGTCTATGAAGCCATTAGCGGCGCTGCGAGAGAGATGCTCCCTGTAATATTTGTCATACAGAATAACCGCTATGGCATTTCCGTCCCTCTCGCGGAAGGCGCGGCGAACGATTGTGTTGCTGATAATTTTGCAGGATTCAAGAGCGTAAAGATCCTGAAGGTCGACGGCACGAACGTCTTCGATTCCTGGGAAGGCATGCAGACAGCGATCGACTATGTAAAATCGGGCGACGGCCCTGCGATTGTTCATGCAGATTGTGTGCGGATTAACTCGCACAGCAATTCCGACAGGCAGGAATTGTACCGCGCACCTGAAGAGATCGCCCGTGCACACCGCCTTGATCCCGTCCAGCGGCTTCGGCAATATCTCCTGGAGAACGAAGAGCTCCCGGAAAATGAAATCAGCATCATCGAGGACGAGAATGGAAGGGCAGTTGAAGCAGCCGCAATTAATGTCGAGTCGCAACCGGATCCGGATCCTTCGACCGCCACGACGTATGTCATCCCCCCGGCGTACGAACATGCGCACGAAGACGATCAGGGCGCCGCGGCAGCTCCCGATGCGCCGACGCTGACGCTGCGCGAAGCGATCAACGAGACTTTGAAGGAGGAATTCCGCCGCAACCAGCACACGTTTCTATGGGGCCAGGACGTCGCCTCCAGGGATAAAGGGGGAGTGTTCAACGTAACCAAGGGGATGCTGCAGGAGTTTGGGGCACGCCGCATCTTCAACGCCCCGATAGCGGAGAATTTTATCGTCGGCACCGCGAATGGATTTTGCCGATACCGTGACGACGTCTGGACTGTGATCGAAGGGGCACAGTTCGCGGATTACTTCTGGCCTGCAATGGAGCAGTTCATTGAGTGCTCCCACGAATATTACCGTACGGTCGGGCAATTCTCGCCCAACATTGTCATGCGCCTTGCATCCGGAGGGTATATCGGTGGCGGTTTATATCACTCCCAGAGCCTCGACGCCACTTTCGCGACGATCCCCGGCGTGAGGATCGTGATGCCGTCGTTCGCCGATGACGCGATCGGCCTGATGCGGATGGCGATGCGCAGCAAAGGGCTGACGGTGTACGTTGAGAACAAGTTCTTATACAATCAATTCTTCACCAAGACAGCACGCCCCTCCCCGAATCACATCGTGCCGTTTGGGAAAGCCAGGATACGGCGCGAGGGATCCGACATGAGTATTATCGCGTGGGGAACGCCGGTCCACTTTGCGCTCCGGGTGGCGAACAAATTAGCCGACGAGCACAATGTCAGCGCCGAAGTTGTCGACCTCCGATCCATCAATCCGCTCGACGTCGACGCAATCCTGACGACGGTAAAGAAAACGGGCAAGCTGCTTGTCGTTCATGAGCATCCGTTGTTCGGCGGGTTCGGCGGACATGTAGCTTCCATTGCAGCAGAAAAAGCCTTCCAATACCTCGATGCCCCGATCATGAGAGTTGCCTCGAAGGATTGCCCCGTGCCGTTCTCGCGCATTCTCGAGCACGCAGTGCTGGTTCAGGAATCGGAGATCATGGATGCGGCTGTGAGGCTGGCAGAGTTCTAACGTATATGTCGGAAGGAAAAAGAGAATGGTGAATACTAAGGCGGAAGAAGGAATGGACGCTGAAATCATTAGCTGGAAAGATAATGCACAAGGCAATGAATAATTTGTAGAACAAGCTTATGGCGGTGCGCGCTCGCAATTTCTCCCAGTCAAATCCTCTCCCAAGCGTCTTTTGAAATTCCGGCTTGTCGCAATATTCGAGTCAAGAGATCTCAACCGATATCGGCTTGATGAGGATTAGGAATTCGCAGCTTGAGTTGTACTTTCACCATGTACTGATGCTTGCCTCCGGCATAGGGACCCTCGAACCCAAGTACTTTCAGACAACGAATTAACTCCTTTCGGCTAATCGGCCCGAAAGAAGGCATCAAACGGCCTCTCGCTCAATGGTGAGCTTCAGTCCATCAACTTCCGGCAGAGAATGACCCATGCGTAATCCCAACAATATCCAGCCTTCTAACACTTCCTGTAACTCTTGTCTGCAATCTTCGAGCGTCTTCGCATTCGCGTATATTCCCGTGAACCCAGGAATTTCACCATAATACGAACCGTCCTCTAATAAAATTTCATACTTCGCCTTCCCCATGGCAGCTTTAATATAATTGGTTAGCATCGTTAGAATCTCTGTTCGTTATTCATCGGCCAATTTCTCATTGAATAGCAGTTATACTATTTTTCAGGTTTAAAGTTTTCAACTTCTGCAAGTAACTTCTCGACTTCACTTTTCACTTCTGCCGACATCGGATCAACCGCCGACATGAATTTTGCCACAATGTTCCCTGAACGGTCGACGATGTACTTTTGGAAATTCCACTTTACATCACCCTTGAACGGGGAATCGAGCGTGATATACCTGTAGAGAGGATGCTGATCTTTTCCTTTCACGCTTATTTTCCCGAAGAGATCGAACGTCGTGTGGTATTTCGTGGAACAGAATTTCTTGATATCGGCATTGGTGCCAGGCTCCTGCTCGCCGAAATTATTTGCGGGAAACGCAAGGATTCGAAACCCCCTGTCCTTGTAGGCTTCATACAGTTTCTCGAGCGTCTCATATTGAGGTGTGTATCCGCATTCCGAAGCCGTATTGACGATCATGAGGACTTTGCCTTTGTACGAGGAGAGCGGCTTCGATTTGCCGTCGATGGAGTTCACTGTGTAGTCTAAAACACTTTTCGGTTGGATGGCAAGTCCCTTCGTACCGGTTTTCATTGATTGAGCATGCACAACTCCTGTTGCGATAACAAGGAGAGCGGCAGCGAGGATGTTCTTCACGTGAGTCGTCCCTTTCGTTTGTCAGGCTCTTGATGAATATACTTGCGGAACACGATTACTAATACACCGTTAGACAATCGACATTAAGCCTCGGGTTGGAATCTCTCTACCTCCTCCAAAATCGTCTGTACGATCTCCTCCTCCTTCACGCGCTTGATCACTTCCCCTTTGCGGTAAAGAATGGCAACGCCTTTTCCCGCAGCAATGCCGATGTCGGCTTCGCTCGCCTCGCCGGGACCGTTGACAACGCAGCCGAGCACCGCGATCTTCACCGGCTTCTTGATCCCTTCGAGTTTTTCCTCGAGCTGCTTCATGATGCCGAACAGGTCGACCTCAAGGCGCCCGCACGTCGGGCAGGCGATCAGCTCGATGTTCCGGGAGGCGAGGCTGAGCGAGCGGAGGATCTCTTTCCCGACCTCGACTTCCTTCACCGGCTCATCAGTGAGTGAGACACGGATCGTGTC
>DASYTP010000145.1:0-3243 GCA_036002145.1 Bacteroidota bacterium
TGCGGGATTTCGGCTCCGCCTCAACAATACCAAATGCCACCCCACTGCCTACTGATTACTACCTGTTTACTGCCTACCGTTTGACTTTCCCCCTATATTTTTGTAATATAATCCGCAAGAATGATCGATCCGCGCCCTGAATTCACCCCCGCAATGTCGGGAAACGGGGCGTTTGTTGTATTTGTGACAGCCTAAAACCCACCCATGACGAAATTTCAAGGCGCTGATTTTTATAATATCGAAGGTCTCCTCGGCGAGGAAGAACTTCTCGTGCGCAATACCGTCCGGGAATTTGTGGATGATAATGTCCTCCCGATCATCGAAAAGCACAACCGCGCAGGGACCTTCCCCAGAGACCTGGTCAAACAAATGGCGGATCTGGGTATGTTCGGCTCGACGCTCCCGGCAAAGTACGGGTGCGCGGAAATGAACAACGTCGCCTACGGTCTTGTGATGCAGGAGCTCGAACGGGGCGATAGCGGGGTCAGAAGTTTTGCGTCGGTACAGAGCGCTCTGGTCATGTATCCGATCTTTACCTTCGGATCCGAGCAGCAAAAAGATCTCTGGCTCCCCGGGCTCGCATCGGGTGAGAAGATCGGTTGTTTCGGACTGACGGAACCCGATTTCGGATCAAATCCCGGCGGGATGATTACCCGCGCGGAAGAAAAAAGTAATGGTTACGTCTTGAACGGGGCAAAAATGTGGATCACCAACGGCACGATCGCCGACGTCGCAGTTGTGTGGGCAAAGCTCAATGGAAACATCCGCGGCTTCCTCGTGGAGAAAGGGACGAAAGGTTTCACCGCGCCTGAAATGACCGGAAAGCACTCGCTGAGGGCATCGGTTACGTCTGAATTGATATTTCAGGATTGCATTATTCCGAAAGAAAACATTCTCCCGGCGTCGGATGGCCTGAAATCTCCGCTGATGTGCCTGAACCAGGCACGCTACGGCATCGCATGGGGTGGTATCGGCGCGGCGATGGCATGTTACGATGCGGCGCTCAACTACGCGAAGTCCCGCATCCAGTTCGGCAAACCTATTGCATCGTTCCAGCTGACGCAGGAAAAACTCGTGTACATGGTGACCGAAATTACCAAGGCACAGTTATTGTGCCTCCAGCTCGGCAGACTGAAAGATCAGGGCAAGCTCCGCTTTCAGCAGGTTTCGATGGCGAAACGGAACAACGTCTACATCGCCCTCGAGGTCGCCCGTCTCGCCCGGGAAATTCTCGGCGCCAACGGCATCCTCGATGAGTATCCCGTCATGCGCCACATGGCGAACCTCGAGTCGGTGAAAACATACGAGGGGACGCATGAGATGCATACGCTCATAGTAGGGGAGGATATCACGGGGATACCGGCGTATGTTTAGTCAACGAATGATATTTGTCATGGAGAGATATGATTCAAGTTTCAAGTTTCACGAAAGTATGCTTTTCTTGAATCCTGAATCCTGAATCTTGAAACCTTAATCCTGAATCTCCCCAGGCTTTGATGACCACGAAAAAATTCATCGGTGAATCCTTAACCTTCGACGACGTTCTGCTCGTCCCGCGGAAGTCAAGCGTACTGCCGCGGGATGCAGATGTTTCGACGAAGCTTACGCGCAACATCACGCTGAATATTCCGATCGTCTCGGCTGCGATGGACACTGTTACCGAGGCCGCGTTTGCGATCGCACTCGCGCGAGAGGGAGGCATTGGCATCCTGCATAAGAACATGACGATCGAGGAGCAGGCGGCGCAGGTCGTACTGGTGAAGCGATCCGAGAGCGGCATGATTCTTAATCCGATCACGATGCGTGCGGCGCAGACTGTCGGCGACGCTTTACAATTGATGGGCAAGTATCAGATTTCCGGAATTCCCATCGTTAACGACGGCGGCAAGCTCATCGGCATCGTCACGAGCCGCGATTTGCGGTTCGAACCCAACCGCGCCCTTGAGATTTCGCAGGTGATGACCGACGGCGAGCTCGTGACTGCTCCTGCAGGAACGACGCTCGAGCGCGCCGAACAGATCATCCAGAAGCACCGGATCGAGAAGCTTCCGGTCGTCGACAAGAATGGCCGGCTGCGGGGGATGTTTACGTTTAAAGACATACAAAAAAAGAAACTCCATCCTTATTCTGCTGAGGATAAGCACGGCCGGTTGCGTGTCGGCGCAGCGGTCGGTGTCACCGCCGATACGATGGAGCGAGTAGCCGCACTTGTCAAAGCCGGCGCGGATGTGATCGTCGTGGACACGGCCCACGGGCATTCCCGCGGAGTGATGGAAACGACAAAACGGGTGAAGAAGGAATTTCCAGATTGTGAAGTAATCGCGGGAAACGTCGGGACGGCGGAAGCGACGCGGGACCTTATTAAGCTGGGCATTGATGGCGTGAAAGTAGGCATCGGGCCCGGTTCGATCTGCACCACGCGGGTGATTGCCGGCATCGGTGTACCACAGGTGACTGCGATTTACGAGTGCGCGGCGGTGGCCGGCCGCTCGAAGATTCCGCTCATAGCGGACGGCGGAATAAAGCAAACGGGGGACATCGCCAAGGCGATCGCCGCAGGCGCCGACTCCGTCATGATCGGAGGATTGTTCGCCGGCGCGGAAGAAAGCCCCGGCGAGAAAATATTGTTTGAAGGGCGCAGCTACAAGATGTACCGCGGCATGGGTTCGCTCGGAGCGATGAAGAAGGGAAGCAGCGACCGCTACTTCCAGGATGCCGAAGACGGACTCCCCAAGCTGGTCCCGGAAGGCATCGAAGGCAGGGTGCCGTACAAGGGTCCGCTTGCGGACACGGTGCTGCAGATGGTCGGCGGCTTGCGCGCCGCGATGGGATATTGCGGCTGCCGCAATATTCAGGAGCTAAAAACGAAAACGCAGTTCGTGAAAATGTCGGAAGCGGGATTGCGCGAGAGCCACCCGCACGATGTTACAGTCACGAAGGAAGCACCGAATTATCATCTGTAGGCAGGAAGCAGTATGTAGTAGGTAGTATGCAGTACCCAGTAGCCAGCATCCAGTATCTTGAATCCAGAATCCAGAATCCAGAATCCTGAATCCAGAATCTTAAATCCTGAATCGCCCCTCCATGCTTTCCCGTCTCGACCAGCTCCGTTCTCAATTTGCATCGCTCAGGATCGATGCATTCCTCGTGACATTTGAGCCGCATCTAAGGTATATGAGCGGCTTTTCCGGGAGTTCAGGCCTCGGGCTTGTCACGAATAACGGGTGTTATCTCATTACCGAC
>DASYTP010000146.1:0-4416 GCA_036002145.1 Bacteroidota bacterium
TCAGCGGGCGTGACGTAACAATCACCGTGATGCTGTCGTTGAACAACCGCGCGATCGCCTCGCGGGTTGTCGAGAACTCGAGATCGACCTGCGCCTCAGGGTACAGTTCCTCGAACGTCTGTTCCTCCAGCTTGATGACAGGGGAAACGGATTCAGAGACGACGACGGTGACATGTCCCTTCGTCGGGGTTTCGCTGCGCTCGCCCTGACAGCCGAAACTTAACGATATGACGATCATCAAAAACATGAGGAAGGGAGTATTATTCTTCATCAGTGACTTTTGCCTTTCTCTGTTTTATCCACAGGAACGTCGAACGGTAAACTCCGTAGATGACAAACAGTAAACCGAAAACGATACGGTAATCATCGGGGACGAACTGTGGAAGCACGATTCCCGCAATGATGGCGACACCCGTCAACAACGCCGCGCCCGCGGTTATGAACCCCACCATGACCACGATAGTCTGACTGTTCATGAGTCAGTTTCGATTGATCCGAAACTTGAACGGGATGTTCATCCAGACGCTCACCGTGTGTCCGTTCATAATTGCGGGGGTGAAGAGGAAATCCAGCGCCGCTTGCTTTGACTTCTCGTCGAATAATTCGTTCTCACTCTTGTAAATCTCCGCCTGCTGCGGTTTGCCCTCCTTATCGATTAGTATCTTTACGACAACCGTTGCTTCCATGCCGAGCTGTTGGGGAATGGCGGGATAATCCGGCTTCCGGATGCGCACGGGGATGGGAAGCTTTTCTACGAACGTGTTACTCGAAGGATCCGTAAGGTCGATAATTCCATCGCCGACTTCATTCTCCCCGGTAACCGGACCGTCAGCCTCCCCTCCTTCGCCAGTGCCAGCGCCCGATTCGGGCCCCACAGCGGAGGGCAGCTCGGTCGAAAATGGCGCCGCGGGCTCTTCCTTCAGGTCAAGATCTCTCACCGGAACGGGATTACCAATGATCTGGGGATTTTCCGGCAGGCTGATTTTTCCAACTTGAGAAATCGTATGTTGGCCGCCAATCGAAGGTGGAGGAAGCCAGGTTAATACTCTTTTACCGGTCGGCAGAGACTCAATTCCCTCGGTAATAATCGGGGATAATCCATAGTACATCCCCACAACAACAAGGTGCAGCACAACCGCAATAGTCAACCCGCTAAAAGTGTACCGATGATTGAGAGTACTCAGATTTCTCATCCCATAATGAATCGGAGCTAATTGGACAGTCATGGTTGTTTCTCCTTTACTCTTGAATCGGTGGAACGTCAGAGGGCAGCTCGTGGTGAGTCTCCAATATCGGACGAACATCATACCGCCTGACGTCAGCCAAATTCAACATATCGAGAATACCAACGAACTCATTATATTTTGCCAACCGGTCGGTCTTTACAATCACTACCAGTTTGGGATCTTCCAATAACTTTTTTTTGAACAACATTTCCAAATTGTCGTGCCTGATCTTCCGGAAAATTCGATCACCGACACTCCAATAAATGGAATGATCTTTCTCCATGCGCAGGGTCAATACATGATTCGGTGCTATCCAGCTCGTTCTGAGAAATGCGGGCAGGAAGTTCAGTTCCAATAGGTAGTGTGTGCGCGATGCCATGTTCCTTTCCTGAAGGACCGGTAAAAAACTGAAGAAGAGCGTAAGGAGGAACGGAAGAAAAGTATACTCTATGTCTTCAGCGTTCAGGAGTCTTAAGGGTGAGTTAGGCTTTGGGAGAAGCATTTTTCCTCAGCCTGTTAGTGTGGTGTTTCAGAAATTTGTTTACTATGTTCACAGGCCGCTCCTACGGAGCTTTGCGAATTTTGAGATAATTTGATTACTACAAACAGGCCGTCCCTCCGGGACTTCGTAAGGAATTTCCGACACACGATACTCAATAGCGAAATCGACTGGGGCATGGCGAAAGTCATTGGTTTTTTTTCCATTACGATGGAAGCTTCTTTAACATTTCCCGATCTCCCTCCTCCATCGGCGCGATGCTGAACCGGCCCATCTTGGCCATCTGGATTTCGTCGAGAAGATCAATTATGGAATGATACCTTGCCTTTCGATCGACCTTGAGCAAGGTGATGAGGTTGGGATTTTGAACCGAGTGCCGCGTTACCAAATCATTCAAGCTATCCAACGCGATCTTTACGGGAATGTCCAGACCGATGTTCCAATAGACAACATTCTCGTTGCTCACTCTGAGAAACAGCACATTTCCATAGGGGACTTCCCGGGAACCTGGAGGAAGGTTGATCTCCATGATCTGATGACCCATGAGCGAGGTAGTGAGCATGAAGAAGGTTAGCAACAGGAACGCAACATCAACCATTGGGGTCATATCGATCCGCACTCCCTGACGGCGCTTTTTCGTGCGATTGAGCTTCGGTGCCCCGGTGCGTCGCGAAGCGTGACCTGCTTCTCCACTTCCCATAGCAACCGCCTTCTATCCTTTCCTGCCGGATGTCAGCTGGAATACCTTGCTGATATCCCAGCGGCATCCAACATCAATACTGTACCAGGGACGCGCCCTACTTGCTCAGCTTGAATCTGAACGGTATGGAAACCCACACCGCCACCGGGCCATTGTTCATGATCGCCGGGGTGAAAAGGTATTGCATCGCCGCCTTCTTCGCAGATTCATCAAGCGCCTCATTATCGCTGCTCTTCTGGATAACGACTTTCTTGGGTTTACCTTCTTTATCGACCCATATCTTGATCCACACCGTTCCTTCTGCGCTGATGCGTTTTGCAAATTCAGGGTACTCCGGCTTGACTTCCTTCACCGGTATAGGACCCTTTTCGAACGGCACAAAGTCGGGGGGTTCTTCGTCTTCGATGTTGATGTCCTGTTGGATCTGCGCACTACCATCCCCATCCCCCGTATTCACCGTCGGCGAGACTACCTCGGATAATTCCTTCTGCGAAGCGATAGTCTGTTCCGGGTTGACTTCGGCGTCGGGGACAGGAACCGGCACACCAACCGTGGGTTTTGCCACGGGAACGGTGACCTGTACCTGCGGTGCGGCTTCGGTGTTCGTGATGGAGGGGGGCGGTCCCAGGTCGGTATACTTCATGATCCGCACGGTCATGGTGGGCTCCTCCTCCTCTCCAAGAACCTGCGCAAGATAGTAGCCGCCAATCCCGGCAAGGTGGAGAAGCACGGCGGCGGCAAGCGCCCGCATGGCATATTTCTGGTACATCGCCCGGATCTCTCTCATCCCATAGTGGGACTTACTTTCCAATGAATTCTCTGGCATAGTTCAAGACTCCTTTCTACGACGTTGCTTTCGCGAGCACTTGTTTGTCCGCATCGAGCATCGGCGCCAAACTAAACCGTGTAATGTTCGCTAAATTCAATTCATCCATGATGTCGACCATCATGCGATATTTCCCCTTGCGATCGACCTTGATCAGCGTAATCAGCTTCGCGTTTTGCTGAAGCCTCTGCGACATCAGCTCGCGGAGCTTCTTATACTCGACCTTCTGCGGCACTTCTTCCCCGACGTTCCAGTAGATGGAGCCATCCTCCTTGACGCGGAGGGTGAGAAGATTGCTCTGCGCCACTTCGACCGTCGTTTTCTCCGGCGGCAGGTTGATCTCCATCGTCTGGGGGCGGCTCATCGTTGTCGTGAGCATGAAGAAGGTCAACAGAAGGAACGCAACGTCCACCATCGGCGTCATATCCATCCTGATGCCGAGCCGGCGCATCCGCTTGTGTTTCTTCTTCTTCTTCGAGTGTCCACTGCGATCACCGCCTGAATCCATTCCAGCCATGGCGTTAGTCCTCCTTCATATCAGTGACGAGATTGAATCTCGTAATGTTCGTTTTTTGTAAGATGTTCATGACGTCCTCGGCAAGGCCGTAGTCCGCGTCCTGATCACCCTTGACCACTGTCCGAAGCTTCGGGTTCGCGATACGCGCGCGGATCAGCATATCCGGCAATTCCTTCGTCGATACTTCGATGCCCGCGCGCAGCTTGTTTTCTTCGCCAAATATTCTTCCAGCGAGTTTCTGTGAATCGAAGCCGAGGATAATCCTGTTGTCCTTGCTGATCGAAATCGTCATCACGTCCGATTCCGGGAGCTTGAACTTCTGGTGAGACTTCGGCAATACGATCTGGACTTCTTCCGCGGGCTTAAACTGGGTCGTAAGCATGAAGAACGTGAGCAGAAGGAACGCGACGTCGACCATCGGCGTCATGTCCATCTTAATTCCGATCCGTTGTTGCTTGATTTTAGGCATTGGAGTGATCCTCTGGGCTTATTTCACCCGCGTTGTCAACGTTTGAACGACGTCATAGCTTGCTTCGTCGATCATGTAGGTGAAGTTGTCGACCTTGTTGACGAAGAAGTTATACGCCACGATGCCGATAATTGCGGCAAAAATCCCGAGCGCTGTGTTGATGAGAGCTTCGGAGATAC
>DASYTP010000147.1:0-3061 GCA_036002145.1 Bacteroidota bacterium
GTGATCGAGACCTCGGCGGGCTGCGGGAAGCCATCGCGCTCATCCTCCTCATCATTCGTGCGAGTCGCCTTGTGGCCATCGAGGTCGTCATTCATGAAATCCTCGAATGTGTAGCCTTCCTCTTCTTTGGAAGATTCCCGCGCCTCCTCGACGACCTCTCCGATCTCGGCGGATTCTTCGACCTTAGTTTCCTCCTCCTCCTCGGCTTCCTGCGTTTGTTCCATTTCGTCGGTCTCTTCGAGCAGAGGGTTGATTTCGAGCTCGGCTTTTATGCGTTGTTCGAGCGCCAGCACGGGGAGCTGCAGCAATTGCAGGTACTGGACCTGCTGGGGGGTCAGTTTTTGCTGTAACGACTGTCGTTGTGAAAGATTTAGCACAATAGAGTACCCGGAGAACTGAACGAACTCTCGAAATTCGAAACCTCAAAGAAGAGGAGACGGGCTATCGCGTCGCTCGCACTCATGGCGAAAAGCGTCATACCACGCCTCTCCAAACTTGCGAACGAGGGCCTCCCTGAGAAAATCGTATAGGGGGATCTGAAGGTTTCGTCCCTGTTTTCTGGCGGCGTGACATTCGGGTATTTGTTCATAGCGGAGCTGTGAAACACCCCTTGCGGAAATTCGAATCGGGAACAGATGACACGATAATGGTTTCCGAAATTGACTCCGGCCCTCGACGTATGCACGCTCGACCGCACAGCGGGCAATCCCTTCTTCGTAAATGACAAAGATACAATCATTGTCATCGACACATGCCGTGGCGTAATTCCCCGGTGTCCCTTCGACCATGCCATGTCGAGTAATTTCATCCTGTCGCGATTCCGGAAGATATTGGCTGACAAAAGGATATGCCTTTACGAGTTCCTCAACTTCATCGTCCTCGAGCGGCGCGCCGCGTCCGCCGGGCAACGTACAGCAAGCGCCTTTGCACTCCGTGAGATTGCAAGCGAACTTTTCATGTGCGAGTTGTTCCTCAATGACGGCTTCGCCTATGATAAACATTGCCCTACATAATACAAAAGTTTTCTCAAAGAGAAAAATTCTCTGTGATCGCGGTCGAGCCAATTCTTGCACATCTCAGGCTCTCAGGAACATTTTTCCAGGCAGTTGTCTCACAAGCCCCTTGAATTCAAGGCTTAGCAGGTTGACCAGTGCGTCCGCGGTCGAAACGTTTGCGCGTTCAGCGATGGCATCGATATGGAGCGCATTTTCTGATAACACGTCATGCAAATTTTTTTCAAATAACGTGAGGTTCGGCAGCGGTTTCTGCACCTGGCCCGGCCGGCCGGAAAGCAGCGGTTTCAATTTGGTTGACAATTCGACAAGGATATCATCGCAGTTTTCCACAAGTTTTGCCTTTCCTTCCCTGATGAGGACATTGCATCCATGGCTTCGCCTGGAGGTGATGTTGCCCGGGACGGCGAACACTTCCCGATTTTGATCGAGCGCCATGTTCGCAGTGATCATGGCGCCTCCATCGATATCAGTCTCGACTACCAGCGTACCGAGGCTGAGCCCGCTGATCAAGCGATTCCGTCGTGGGAAATTCACGGCATCCGGTTTCGCTCCCATCTCGCATTCTGAAAGGACCGCGCCATGCTGCGCGATGCGATCGCTCAGGGGCTTGTTTTCCCGCGGATACATGACATCCAGGCCCGAGCCGATGACCGCCACGGTGCGGCCATGGTGCTTCAGGGTCGACGCATGGGCAACAGTATCAACCCCCCGTGCAAGCCCGCTCACGACGGTGATCCCCAATCGTGCAAACTCCTGACTGAACTTTTCAGCCAATGCCGTGCCGTAATCGGATGGTGATCGTGTGCCGACAATTGCAACGGCATAGACGTCACTTTCCCTGATCTCGCCTTTCATGAATAACAGGGGCGGTGGGTCGTAAATTCTCTTCAGCTGCCCGGGGTAATCGTCATCCCAGAAGGTAATAATGTGGGCGTCGATTCTGTTGAGGCGGGAAAGCTGCTGCTCCGCATATCGCTTCGCGAAATCCAATCCTCCGTTCCTGAAGGAGCGAGCCAGCGTGGAAGCGAGTCGTTTGCTCACGCCCTCCACACCGGCCATCTCCCGCGCAGATGCCTTGAATACCTGGGAGGTACCATTGAAATGCGACACAAGGTTTCGCAGTCGATTCGCACCAATCCCCGGAACCTGCGAAAGTACAAGTAAGTCGATGACGGATATCATGGAGCCTCCACGGATTTTTTTCCAGTCAATCGGTAAACCGGTTAACCAATTAACTTTGTAACAGTTACTCTCCCGCTACCTCCAAATCATCCACAACGGCAACGACGACCGAATGCACGGGAGCTTTCTTGTTCTTCAGGACCTGGACGGCGCCCTGGCCTTCCTGGACCACGAGCACGGTGTCGCCTGTGCCCGCATCGACGGAGTCGATCGCAAGAATGTCCCTGCCGATGGGCTTCCCGCTGAGATCGATCGGCTGTGCTATGAGGATTTTATAACTCTTGAGATGCTCATTCTTCTGAGTTGCGACAACTGTTCCCGTGATCTTGCATAGTATCATATCTGCCTACGATTGGAGAACTTCCTGTTTGAATTCATCGGCGAGCGCACGAGCCCTCTCGGCCGTCGGCGCCTCCGCGATGATTCGAACAACCGGCTCGGTGTTCGATTTCCTGAGATGCACCCATGAATCGGAAAAATCGATCTTTAGCCCATCATGCGTATCCACGTTTCCGTTCCCGCCGTGGCGACCCCGGATCCGCACGAAGAGTGCATCCGGGCTCTCGTCACCAAGCTCCACCTTGCTCTTGACAATGAAGTATTGAGGCAAGCTCGCCTTGAAATCCGACAACGTGCCGCCAAAGTCCACGAGTTGCTGAAGGATAATGCCGATTCCCACGACTGCATCCCGACCATAGTGCAGGACCGGCAGAATAACGCCGCCGCTCCCTTCGCCGCCGACAATTGCACCCACTTCCCGCATACGTTGGGCTACATTGATTTCGCCGACCGGCGTCCTCAGCACCGTCGCCTTGTAGCGTGCTGCGACATCATCGACGGCGCGGGTTGTCGACAGGTTCACC
>DASYTP010000148.1:0-2182 GCA_036002145.1 Bacteroidota bacterium
GAAAACGCTTCATCTGCGTGAGTTTTCTCCCGGGCCTTTTCAATGCGTCTGGTGAAGATGTCTCGACCATCGGGCGATAGACAATCGATTAAACCCGAATGATGAGAGGCAATGGTGAGAGCCAGGATTTGGCCGGCAATAATCCCCTCCGGACCCTTAGTCGAGAGGGCACTGTAAATTACCTGCGCCCCAGCGCTTGAG
This sequence comes from Bacteroidota bacterium, assembly GCA_036002145.1. GTDB lineage: Bacteria > Bacteroidota > Ignavibacteria > UBA10030 > SZUA-254 > DASYTP01. The sequence goes on from DASYTP010000148.1 coordinate 202, forward strand.
TGATCTATCTTTCCCTTTTGGGCGGGAGCGTCAACATAGTCATCTGCATCAGGATCAATGATTCCTGTCGCTGACTTGATATATTTGTCGAATGCGTCGCTTGCTTTGCCGAGGTCATGCAGGAGCCCGATAATCCTGCCAGCCTCTTTCAAGTTAATTTTCGCGGCAAATTGTCCGGTCAGGACAGAGACTCTCGTTAGATGGCTGCAAAGATACTGCGGCTCTCTGTCTTTTTTCCGAAGATGTGCAATGAATTGTTTTTTCATATATCTCTTCCCCTAGATTTTCCGAATGTGGGTAGAACACCTAAGGGCATTCACTTATCTTCTCATTCCTCCGAAGCGGCTTTCTTCTTCGTCCCGGTGAGGCCGAGCTTGGCGGCAAACGCCTCAATAGCGCCCCTGCTTCTTTGAAGCGGCCGGGCGATGTCACGGTTGTGCATCGTGGCATAGTTTTTCAGAACAAACCTCCCTCCACCACCCCAAGTCTGAGCTCCTCGACCCGTATCGCAGCAGCAGCACGGCTTACACCAAACCGCCTTATCAGCCCAGCGGTAAGTTCTTCCCGGGTTGCTCCTTCGCTTTCAAACTCGATACGACTGCACTCATCCATCGGCATCAAAAGCTCAGCTGCAAAGAAATTCGCCTTAATCTCTTTGTAATTCTCTTTCTGCTGACGCTGCAAATCGAGGATCAATCGTTCAGTATTATTACTCTTCACATCCAGTATTTCCTGCTCCGCGTCACCAAAGATGTCTCTTCTTGTGCACCTTGCAGAGATTACCTGCCGTGGCTTGACGGTCCCTTCCTCCTGAAAGAGGGAAATCGTGTTGCTGTTCTCGTACTTCAGATACACCGGTCGGTAATAATCATTGACGAAATGACCAAGCTCGTGGGCAAGGGAAAATGTCCGCCGCTCCTCAGGATCAGACGCTTCGATGAAGATGATCCCGCCGCCGGCGTCCGCATACAAAAAACCGGCCATGTCGGAATATCGATCGATGACGGTTGTACCGACCGGAACGTCGAGCCGATTTAACACCCGGGTGACCTGTTCTATGTTAAGATGAGGCACTTCTTGAATCGCAATCTCGAATGTTTCGCCGATCATCCTGCTCAGGATGCCGTAAGTGATGGGATAGGAGAGCTGGCGCTTCCCATTCCTAACGACGCATTCGATAAACCACCCAACAACTTCTTGCGTGATGCGATGTCTTTGTTGTCGCTTCATTTCCTTTTCTTTCGTGCCCGCCCGCCGGAGTCCCTATGTAACCGCGCCGCGGTGCGCATCAATCCCGACTTGCCCCGTATTTTCCCGAAATGCAGTCCGTTGAGCAACCACTGTCCCAGCAATTCTTCCGCTGCAGCCGATAAGCGGTATTGAGTACCGAGTAAACCCGATACACGCCGTGCGGTTCTTCTGGTAACAGTCATCGACTCTTTCAAGAGGCTCTCGATGATTCGTACTGAGATTCCGAGTTTCTCCGCGGCTTGCTTTTCTGTCCACTCGTTCGTTCGCAGTTCCTCGTGCAAGGCATCGCCAACAGAGCAAGAACCCACATCAGGGCCATCAACGGCCGTCGACCCTGCATACGGCGCGGTCTTCTCCTTCACGGCCATTTCCAATCTCTCCCGTTCCGCGATCGCGTTCAGGAGAATACGTTCCAATTCAGCAATAACGTCCTTTGATGGTCGTCCCGACTTTGTCGGGACGGTATGCGCGAGCAGGTAGTCAATATCATCATCGGCGAATTCGAAATGAAGCTCTCCCCGCTGGATCGCCTTTTTGAGAATTTCCTCGATCGCCGTTCTGCTCAAGATCATAGGTATTCTCTGCTGTACAAATTGCGGAGTCTCGTGTACGCCCTGGATTTTCTTTGCCGATAGGCTGTCTCGCCAATACGATAGAGTTCCATGTATGATTCTTTTGGCACGCCTTGAATATCAAGCTGTATTAAGATTCGGTCATGTTGCGATAGCAG
>DASYTP010000149.1:0-5263 GCA_036002145.1 Bacteroidota bacterium
CCGACAGGATCTACATCGACGATCGATCTGACCGATCTGCTTTTGGCCGATGGCAGGCGGGCGGAGGCTGCCAGCGCTTCTTTGAGCACGCGGTGAAGCAGATTCCCCGAGGGGTCATCGCTCTTCAGGTCTTTGACAACGACGTGCCAACGGAACTGCTTGTTGATTCTCGCGATCGCGGCCGGTGCCGGGCCCAGGACGAGATACCCGCCATCCCTCTGCTTCAACCAGTTCGCGAGGAACATCGCATGGCCGGCGACTTCATTCTCACGCTTTCCCCTGCATTCGACAAGGACGATGCGGGAGAACGGCGGATAGAAAAGTTCTCTTCGATAAGCCATCTCTTCCCCATAGAACGCTTTGAAATCATGGCCGGAGACGTGACGCAATCCGTAGTGGCTGGGTTGAAATGTTTGAATGATTACTTCACCGGCAAGCACGCTGCGACCGGCCCTGCCGGCAACCTGCGTAAGGAGTTGAAATGTGCGCTCCGCTGAGCGGAAATCCGGCAGCAACATCTGAGTATCTGCCGATATCACGCCGACGAGCGTGACGCGAGAGATATCCAAACCCTTCGCCACCATCTGAGTCCCGAGTAGTATATCAGCATTCCCATCTGAAAAAGTTCGGAGCAGGCGATCATGAGTGCCTCTCCCCGTGGTAGTATCAAGATCCATTCTTAGGATCCGGGCCTCCGGAAATAGTAGCTTTAGCTCTTCTTCGACGCGCTGCGTGCCGAACCCCCGATAACGAATGTCGCTGCTCCCACATTTCACGCACACTTCCGGCCCCTGCCTGACAAGTCCGCAATAGTGGCAGCGCAAATGTTTTTTCGTCAAATGATACGTAAGGGTTATGTTGCAGTTGTCGCACATCTCGACATAACCACAATCCGGACACTCGGTAAAGGGAGCGAACCCGCGCCGGTTCTGCAGAAGGATGATTCCCTCTTTCTTTCCGAGTCGCAGCGCGATTTGCTCCTTCAGCCTGTTCGATATCATTCCGAATACAAAGGGACGCTTCGATGCGCGGGCCTTGACGGGATCTTCCTTGAATTCCGTCTTTCGCTGTTGGCGGAAGATTGCCAGCCTCTCCTGCCGTTCCTTCGTCATATCTATGATCTCAATCGTCGGGAGCCGGGCGTTATCGACGCGCTCCGGCATCTCAAGGAGCTCGTACTTGCCGATCGATGAGTTTTTGTATGATTCGAGGGATGGCGTCGCGGACCCGAGCACAACCACGGCCCTCGCGAAATGGGCGCGCATCACCGCGGTATCGCGTGCGTGATATCGAGGCGTCTGATCGAATTGTTTGTAGGATCCCTCGTGTTCCTCATCCACGACAATCAGGCCGAGATTCTTGAGAGGCGCGAAGACGGCAGAGCGGGGACCTATGACGATCGAAAATTTTCCGGCCTGAATCATTCGCCACGCGTCATACCGTTCTCCCCGTGATAGCCTGCTGTGCAGCACGACGACCTTCTCCCCGAAATGCAACTTGAATCGCCGAACAATCTGTGGTGTAAGCGATATCTCCGGCACAAGCACAATCGCCGACTTGCCCTCCTCAAGCACGCGGCGTATGGCCTCGATGTAGACGATTGTCTTCCCGCTTCCCGTCACTCCGTACAGCAAATACGACTGAAATTGGCCGCTCTCCACTCCTGAGCAGATCTTATCAATCGCGTTCCGCTGATGAGGATTCAGAACAATGTTTTGTGTTCCGAGTGAGGACTCATAGAGATCGTATTCCGTGGAACGAATCGTCTCCCGCCTGCCAAAGTCGAGAAGTCGTTTGCGGTTAAGGGACCGGAGGGTGGAGAGAGAGACTCCAGACGTCCGAAGGTATTGTGCCAGGGGAATCTCCGCTGCATCGATGGCGAGTAACTTATGCACGGCCGTTCTCTGAGTCTGGTACTGGGGCTTGCCGTTCCGGGCATCGAGGAGCCATTGCCTCCACAGGCTCCTGCTTTCATCAGTAATGGCGATGGTCCGCTCGTATTTCGGCAATACTCCCCGACCGACCGGTTCCTCGTCGATGACGATCAAGTGCCGTTGAGCCATGTCGTTCAGGGTTGTATAAATGTTCTTCACCCCGATCCTTTTTTGAAGCTGCTGAATGCTCATCCGGCGTACGCCGTTCAGCGCGTTCAAGATATCGAGGTGTTTCGATGACCGGGCATAGCCTCCCGATGAATGCTGGTCGGGAGGGGAAGCGAGCCTCACCATTCGTTTCGACGGGGGGGTGGCGCCCTGAATAACGGCTGCTTTCAGGACCTCTCCCAATGGAGCGAAGTAATATTCAGCGATCCAGCGGGCAAGGGATAGTAATTCATCCGTCAATGGCGGCTCCGCGTCAATAACGTCGGTGATCGGCCTGATTTGCGAAATATTCGGTTTGACCGTGTGGAGTTCGACGATGAACCCGACAACCGAACGCTTGCCGAATGGAACGACGGCGCGAAGCCCGGGCCTGATAGTAGATCGCAGCTGCGCCGGCACAGTGTAGGTGAAGAGTTTATCGACTGCCAGAGGTATGGCGAGTTCTGCGTATAATTGGGTCATATGCCGGGGAATTGTCAGAAAAGTTCGGAAAAAAAGGAGGGAGAAGCAAGTTAACGATCTGAAGCACATTTATCTTGCTTATCTTCACACCTTTTCGTATTCTTACGGTGCTTTGGCGAATGATTATGGTGCTATCCGGCACCAGATACTCAAAGACAATTCACGATGGTTTGTATTTGTGAGAGACTGAGGAACTTATGAATGAAAAAACTCGTGCATTATGGGCGTCTTGTCGAAAGCTCATAGATCGCTACCCCGTGCTCATTGCTGCGGTAGTGATTTATCTTTACTACCTCCTGACCTCCATCAGCTTCTTTAAACACAGAGGGCAACATCACTCGTTCATCGATTACCTCATGGAGTTCGACTCGCTGTTCTTTCTCTGGATCGCAGCTGCCGCACTTCTCCAGGTGCAGAAGTTCAGGAAATCATACAAGCTGGAAGAAGAGGGCCGGCGGAAAATGGAGCGCGTATTCGATCGCCAGCAGATCTACAGCCAGCTCGTTACCGATATCACCTCGTTGTTGCAGGACAATGTGAATAATCCCCTTGCCGTAATTTCTGTGACAACGCAGGAGATGCGCAGGAAATTTGAAAAAGACAGCGAGATCATGAGGTGGCTCGATCGTATCGAAGGAGCGATGCAGCGCATCCATCATACCATTCGTGATCTTCAAGCATACGAGGCGCAGAAAATGATGGAAGCGTCGAACGGGATGTTCAAATCGCAGCCGGACCGTCCGGCGTAATTCAATTCGCCCTTATCAAGGAATAGCTGAAAATATGAAGCGACACCCCTCACCCTCGCGGGAAGACCTCAATCTCAATAATATCGTCTCTATGCAATTCGACAAGGCTGCACGCCTGCTCGAAATTCCGGAGGGACTCCTTCACCAAATCAAAGCATGTAATGCCGTTTATCGGATGGAATTTCCCGTCCGGTTTGGAGACTCGTACGAAATTTTTCATGGTTGGCGAGCGGAACACAGTCACCATAAGAAACCGGTAAAGGGGGGAATACGATACAGCGAATTCGTCACACAGGATGAAGTAATGGCGCTTGCAGCATTGATGACCTACAAGTGCGCCATCGTGAACGTCCCCTTCGGCGGTGCAAAGGGGGGCGTAAAACTGGACCCGAGGAAGTATACCCCCGAACAATTGGAAAGAATTACGCGGCGCTACACCGCAGAACTTATCAGCAAGGGGTTCATCGGTCCCGGCACCGATGTGCCCGCTCCCGACTACGGTACGGGTGAGAGAGAGATGGCGTGGATCGCGGATACATACGACGCCTTCCATCCGGGACAAATTGACAACCTTGCATGCGTGACCGGGAAGCCAATCAGCCAGGGGGGCATACGAGGCCGACGCGAAGCAACCGGCCGGGGTATTCAGTTCGGATTGCGAGAAGTGTTTGGGAACCGGGAAGACATGAAGCGGATAAAACTTTCTCCCGGGCTGGATGGAAAAACGGTGATAGCGCAGGGCCTCGGTAACGTGGGGTACCACGCGACGTTGTTTCTCCAGGAGGAAGAGGGATGCAAGATCATCGGTTTAGCAGAGCAGGAGGGTGGAATATACAATGCGAAGGGACTCAAGGTGCGCGAGGTGTTCGAGCACCGGAAGAAGACCGGCTCAATCCTGGGGTTTCCGAAAGCAAAAGACGTGAAGAATGGCAACCTGCTCCTCGAAACCGATTGCGACATCCTCCTGCCGGCGGCGCTCGAAAACCAGCTTACAAAAGCGAACGCGTCAAGAGTCAAGTGCAGAGTTCTCGCCGAGGGTGCGAACGGCCCCACGACCACGGCGGCAGAAGAACTCCTTCTCAGGAAAAATGTCCTGATTGTCCCCGATATTTATCTGAATGCTGGGGGGGTCACAGTTTCATATTTTGAATGGCTGAAGAACCTGTCTCACGTGCGATTTGGCAGGATGGAGAAGCGACGGGAGGAAAAAACGGTGAACGAACTTCTTTCGGCCGTCGAGAGTCTCACCGGAAAGAAGATCCCCGAGCAAATGAGACGGAAGCTCACTTTCGGTCCGAACGAAGTCGATATGGTCAACTCGGGTTTGGAAGAGACAATGGCCGAAGCGTATCATGAAATCCACACGGTGCAACAAACTGTTAAGGGCTGCTCCGACCTGCGGACGGCGGCCTATGTTGTGGCAATTAACAAAGTCGCCACATCCTATTTGCAGCTTGGTATTTTCCCGTAATTGGAATTTGATCATTCCCGGCGAGCTCCGTCGGTGCTGCTCTCCCCATAACTTACCCGCCAAATTTCCCCTCAATATTGCACAAGCCGCAGGGACGTTCCGTTTTACACAAAAAGAAGTAATCATGCCTCCCGGACTTGACGGCCATCACAGAAGGTGTCAGATATCACCAATTCAGAGGCTGCACTATACTATACTACGTCGTGCATCGTCCGATCAGGATGAAGAGAATGTCTACAATATTATAACAACAAGAGGGTAATTATGTCTACGAGTTATACTGCAGATAATAGCAAGAAAAAGAACTTTTTGATGACTTTTCTAAACAACGGTGAAAGACAGTTGCCGGCTGATCAGAATGGTCTGGAATCAGGATTACTGTTCGATAGCGATGTTCCCGAAGGATCCGAACCATTGGCTCCCTCCCCCTTCCGGGGAGTAGCATCGCCCAAGCAGCCTCTCGCCGGGGGACCGGCTGA
>DASYTP010000150.1:0-5976 GCA_036002145.1 Bacteroidota bacterium
GCGTGATGCTGACAATTACGTGGATCATCGTCGCCGGCGTTACGCATTTCAACGGTGACCGGGCGTTCAGTTTTCCCCCTGGGGCATTCACCCTGGATTCGAACTTCTTCAACGGTCTCGGTGCGGGGATGCTCGTTGCGATTTACGATTACTGGGGTTATTACAATGTCTGCTTTCTCGGCGGTGAGATTAAAGAGCCGGGGAGAATAATTCCCCGGGCAATTCTCTATTCGATCGCACTGGTTGCCATTATCTATATCATCATGAACGTCAGCATCCTGGGGGTTATACCATGGCAAGAGCTGAGCGAGACGGCGGTGTCCGACGCAAGAAAATACATTGTTTCCGTTTTCATGCAACGCCTGTATGGCGATTGGGCGGGATCGCTCGTGACTGTTCTCATTATGTGGACTGCTTTCGCCTCCGTGTTCTCACTCCTCCTCGGCTACTCACGCGTCCCGTATGCAGCGGCGGTTGACGGCGATTATTTCAGGCCGTTTTCCCGCGTGCACCCGAAGCATCATATACCGCACATCTCGCTGATTGTTCTCGGAGCGGTTGCAATGCTGTTCTGCACGATGCGATTGGCCGATGTGATTGCGGCGCTCGTTGTCATGCGAATCATGGTTCAGTTTCTTGCACAAACGCTCGGCGTGGTCATCTTCCGCGTCCGTCGCCCGGATCTCCCGCGACCGTTTCGCATGTGGCTCTATCCCCTTCCCGCCATCGTTGCGTTTCTTGGATTTGTGTATGTTCTGGTGGAGCGAAAGAATTTTCAAAAAGAGGTTCTCTATGCGGTCGTTATTATTATGGTCGGAACGATGGTATTTCTCATGCGCTCGTGGAGGAGCGGGGAGTGGCCGTTTCATAAACAGACCGCCAGTGGTTGAGCGGAATTATCCCTTCAACTACCCAAGATTCCCGATTCAAGCGTTTTCCGAAGGAACCACTTCGTGGCGGGAATGACAGGGTAGGGCGGGCGGGACTCAGGGTGACAAGCAGGTTTTTTTTGGACTGCCTCCCTTCGTTGCCCTAAGCGGCGGACAGCGCCCGTATCCTTTCCAGCACCGGCGGGTGAGAATAATTGAGGAACACATACAACGGATGCGGCGTCAAATGTGATAGGTTGTAAACGGAGAGCTTCGTGAGTGCGTCGATCATCGCCTGCGGTTGTTGATATGTTTCTGCTGAAAATCGGTCAGCTTCAAATTCATTCTTTCTCGAAATCACCTGCAACAGAAGCGACAGAAAGAATTCCAGCGGCGCGAAGAGCATTCCGAAGAAAATCATCCCCGCATAGATCGAAGTGTGTTCCATATAAAAAGCTTCAAACAAGCCCTGCCGGCTCACAAACTGTGAGAGCAGGAAGAACATGACCCCGGTGTGGGCGATGCTGATGACCATGCCCTGGATGATATGTTTCTTTTTGTAATGTCCGATTTCATGCGCAAGCACGGCGACAAGCTCGGGGATCGTATGTCGTTGAATCAGCGTATCGAACAGGGCGATGCGTTTGTTCTTCCCGAAACCCGCGAAGAAGGCATTTGATTTCGCGGAACGTTTCGAACCGTCCATCACGAAGACGTCTCTCAACGAAAACTTCACCGACTCCGCATAGGAAAGGATGGCGTTCTTCAATTCGCCTTCCCCGAGCGGCGTGAACTTGTTGAACATCGGCATGATCCAGGTCGGAGCGATGAACTGAACAATGAGTATGAATGCCGTCACGGCAATCCAACAATACAACCACGCAAGCGTTCCGGCATATTGGAAGAATGCGAGTATGCCGATGAGCAATGGACCTCCGAGAACGAGGGCAAGAAGTAATCCCTTGAGCGTATCGGCAATGAACGTCGCAGGTGTCGTTTTATTGAATCCAAATCGCTCCTCTATGACAAATGTGGAATATACACTGAACGGGAGCGACAGCAGAGCTCTCGCGAACACAATCACAACAATATATGCTGCGCCCGTCCAAATTTCGCCAAGCCCGCCAAGACGATCGAGTTGCCAGCTTCGCACAATGGTGTCGACATAATTAAAGCCGCATGCAAACCAGAATACAAGCGTCGCCAGCATGCTCAGGGTCGAAATGACGAGTCCGAAATGCGTGCGTGCCCGGGTATACGCCTGTGATTTTCGGTAAGCTTCTTCGTCGCAGACCTCCCGGAACTCTTCCGGCAGCGGGTAGTTGAGCGTTTTCAGGTTCAGATATTCGGCAATCAGGTCCAGGAAATACTCTGCGAGCAGCGCTACGAGGATGATGATTGCGTAGAGATTCATGGTGTCATGAAGGTAGAAAAGTTTTGGGAGAAAAGGAAAGGGAGATTGTGAGATAGTGAGAAGTTGAGATGATGAGATGCGGGACGTGGCGCGGAGCGCTGTCGGGGCTGTCCAGAAAGTTAGGAAGTGTCCGGTTGAGCTGAGCGTGACATCTGATTTGACAATCATTGAGACCCTTCGCTCCGCTAAGGGTGACAAATTGAAACTTTTTGGTCAGCCTCGCCATCTCCGGCGCGGCGCCAGAAGCACTTACTCGATCCTTGAATCATGCATCTTGGTTCTTCAACCCCGAAATCCAATACCCCAATCTCGAACCGCCAACTATCAACTACGAACTATTAACTACGAACTGTCAACTACGAACTATCAACCACGAACTATCAACTCCCCTCCGGGTAGTAAACTTGCGTTTCTGAATATTTCCACTTATACTACCCCCACACGCCCGTACATCACTTTTACCAAATCTCCAAGAATGGAGGGAGTATGTTTACTTGCGTGCCGAAAAAACAAACCATCGTTGGTTCCCTCACCCTTCTCCTCCTCAGCGTCGGTTGGCAATACACTGCCAATGATCCCGTGTACTTCGGCAAGATCTACCTGCACGGAAGTCATTTGTATATCGCCGAACTCGAGCGCGGGATCCGGATACTCGACATTACCAATCCCAGCATGCCCGAACTCGCCGGTCATTTGCAGGTCACCGGAAATCACGATATGGCGACAATCTCCGACGACGCCCGGTTCAAACGATTCCTCTACGCTGATGCGCATGCAGATCTTATAGTCTTCGACGTCACCGACCCGCATCGTGCGAAGGCCGTCGATACCATTTATAATGTTTTTGAATCTGCCGCGCAAGTTGGATGGGGTGATAATATACGCCCCCTCCCCATTGATTTTGTCGGACTCGACGGGGGCTTCAGCGGCTGTGCCGGCTGCTCCAACACTGCATATCTCGTCGGGCCGGCCAGTCCGGTAGAAGGAGGATTCGACGATTTGAGGACCATGGGTCCCGGTGGCTCGGGACGTGGAGGCTCGATGGCGCGGTTTGCCATCATCTCGAACGAGTATCTTTACTGCATCGATTATAATCGCCTGTTTGTTTTAGAAGTGACCAACCCTGCCGCGCCACGATTCCTTGGGAAAACGGAGCTGGGATGGGGAATTGAAACACTCTTCCCCTATCATGATTACCTCTTCATCGGTGGACAGAACGGAATGTTCATCTATTCAATCGCGAACCCGGAGCGTCCGGAATACCTGTCGACGTATCAGCACGTTCGCTCGTGCGATCCAGTGGTCGTCGTCGATACGCTTGCCTATGTAACGCTTCGCGGCGGAACCCGCTGCGGCACCGTTGTCAGCGGTCTGCATGTGCTGAATATCAGCGACGTACTCCAACCCAAACTCGTCTCCACCTATCCCCTGCCTCAGCCAATGGGACTCGATGTTGGGCCGCAGGTCGCGTACGTGTGCGACGACAGCGCCGGTGTCTACGTACTGGATACGAGCGATCCGTCGAAGATCAGTGAAGTGTTACACATTCCCGGAGAGCACGGATACGATGCCATCAAATCGAACTCGCTACTCCTGGTCGCGAGCCGGACGAACATCTCCATCTATGACGTAATGAACCCGCGGTCACCAGTGCTGATCAAACGGGTGAGTCCGTGAGGGGGGGCAACGGAGGTGCTTGGTGGTAGGTGGTAGGTGTTGGATGCCCGCCCGAACGACCGAAATGCCAAGGTTAAACACTGTTCGGTCGGGCGGGTTGGGTGTTGGGTGTTAGATGTGGGATAAGAGATGCCCGTCTTAACCACCGAATAGCTTGGATAAGACCCGTCGGTCGGCCTTCACGAGGCCTTGACAAAATTCGGGTCGTGCCGTGATCAAAGGGAGTTGAAAAAACAACGGAGGTTTGCTTTTTCAGCAAGCCTGACCCTTCGCCATTCCCGAAGACGCCGTTCCCTGGTTATTCCCAGACACTCACTCCCTCTGTCATTCCCAGACACTCACTCTCTCTGTCATTCCCACATGTTTTAAGTGGGAATCTTCCCTTCGCCTACCCAGGATTCCCGATTGAAGTGAGCGCCTTCGGCGCCATGACGCTAAAAGGCGGCACATTCGGGGAATGACAAGGGAGGGCGCGCGGGTTCGATGTTGGGTAATCAGTGACCGATTATGACTTTTACAATGTGAATCAAATTCTCCGTCGTTTACGAAAAGTCTGTTACGTTCGCATCAACATTTTATCGTTAACGGAGAAGCAGGAGTTTCCTCACCTGTGAGAAGGTCCAGCTCTGCCCGACCCGACTCGTAGGGTCGAGGCCTCGTGTCAGCGAAGATGACACGGAGAGCCGGGCATAATACACGCCACTCGGTTCATTGGTTGCATGCCATGAAACTTTGTAGCCGCCGGGCTGAAGTTCTTCATTTACAAGAGATGTAACTTCTCTCCCAAGCACGTCGAATACCTTCAGCGTCACAAATCCGATATCGGCAATCCGAAATCCGAAATCCGTCCCTGAATTGAACGGGTTCGGGTAGTTTGCTTCAAGTTCAAACGACGACGGCGCACTATTCGCTTCATCGACCGCGGTGACTGCCCCAGTGTAGTATGCACCATAGAGAATCTGCATCTCATCGGAGCTGAGAAGTCCAAACGTGATCGTATTGTCGGTCCAGTTGTTATAGGTTGTGATGAGCTTCAGCCCTTCGCCTGCATTCACCGTTAAAGGAGGATCGAGGCGAAGGATCGGAGGATGTTGCCAGTCGCTGGAGAAATAAATCACCTGGCCATCGTTAACACCGCCGGCGCGCTCAACCCTGAACTCCTGCATGTGTTCATGCGCGTGTGACCAGAAGAAGACGATATGCCGGGTCTGCGGAAAACTGAATGTCTGCGTTACCGTCGTTACCTGGCGCGGAGGCAGGCTGATGTTGGTGTTGTTCAAGAAGAGGATCTCCGCGATGTGATCGACGGCCGCCGAGTCAATCGTATGGATGTTGGCATACACTTCTCCGGTGATAGCTTGCGACGACCGGTTAACGTAATGGGAGTTCAAGTCCAATCCCGTGTGGGCAGGCAACCGCAGTGCAACGCCGTGGGGGAACTGGTAGTTCAGATATGGCGTCTGCGTTCCCTGGAAGAAGCGATGGTACGCCATCTGGACCAGGACTGTATAATCCATGTTGCCAAGAGAGTCGCGGATATCACGATACGTATGTGGCGAAGGCATGACACTTCCCGGTGTACCCGGAGGGAACGTATAGAGAAGGAAGTGATGGCTGCCGGGGCGCATGGATATCTCCACACGATTGACGAAGAGATCACTCGTATGAGTAAGAGGCTCGAAGTAAAAAAACTCGCGGTCGTAGACCTGGTTGGGCGGGACATTGAACGGCCCCAGGTGAAACTGGATGCCGCTTGTCGGCGGATCGAGAACGACGAATGGCGGTGGAACAAAGCGAGTCGTATCCTCCAGCAGCGACGTGTCGGCGACCGAGCCAACCTCCGGCGAACCTGCTATAATCCACGCCTTGATGAATTCCAATTCACCGTTGGTGAGATAAGGCATCCCCAGCGGCATGATCGACCCGTACAACGGGTGGTCGGTATAGAAGTGTTCCTGTTCCGGAGCATTGACTTTCTCCCAGAGAAAGCTCTTCGCAAGTCCCGGAAGTCCACCG
>DASYTP010000151.1:0-3158 GCA_036002145.1 Bacteroidota bacterium
TAAATCATCTCCAGGTTGATCAAGTACCAAAGTACCACTCCCAGCGCGATCCTATAGCTGATAAACACAAACGTCGAATGCGTCTTCAGGTACTTCAACAAAAATGCGATCGAGGCATAACCAACAATTCCCGCGACGATCGTCGAGAGGGCGAGCGGGAGAATTCCGATGCTTCCAATCTCGTGACGCGCCCGGTACATCTCGAACAGTCCGCTCGCGACCACGGCGGGGATGCTCAACAGGAACGAAAAGCGCGCGGCAGTTTCTCTCGTCAAACCGAGAAAAAGTCCGGCAGTGATCGTCGTCCCCGAACGTGAGGATCCGGGGATCAGCGCGAATGCCTGCGCTATGCCGACGACGAGCGCGTCTTTCCAGGTTGTCTGTTCCTGATCCCGGATTCGTTTCCCGACCTTTTCTGCCCACAAAAGCACGAGGGCGAGAGCAATGAGACTGGTCCCGATGGTGCTGATCTCCTTGGTGAGCGATCCTTCGATCATAGTCTTCAACGCGAGGCCAAGAATAACGACCGGCACAGTGCCCAGAATAATCTTTCCGGCAAGCCGGGATTCTCCGCTCCAGCGGCTCTCGCCCGCAACCCTCCTCCTCCGGAGATCGACGATGAGTGATGTTGCGATGGTGATGAGCTCGCCGTAGAAATAGATCACGACCGCCCCAACCGTTCCCAACTGCATGATTGCGATGAATGCCGTCCAGTCCTCCGGTCTCGCCGGATCGATCAGCCCCAGGATTTTCCCCGCGACGGTAAGGTGTGCAGTACTGCTCACAGGCAGGAATTCGGTGAGTCCCTGGATGATTCCCAGGAGTATTGCATGAAGAAGGCTCATGTCTGCTATGAAGCGACAGTCGGCGCAGGTTGCTCGAGCCGGCTTACATACACCGCTGCAGTGATGTCTCCGGTGACATTCAACACCGTTCTGCACATATCGAGGAATCTATCCACGCCGTAGATGATCGCGATACTCTCCCCCGGTACTCCGATGGAAATGAGAATCATCATGATGATGGGAAGCGAGCCGCTCGGCACGCCTGCCGTACCGATGCCTCCGAGGATTGACATCAATACGACGACAATCTGCTGGGAAAGCTCCAGGTGAATGCCGAAGCATTGTGCCAGGAACAGTACGGTAACTCCTTCGTAGAGCGCAGTCCCGTTCTGGTTGGCCGTGCTGCCGATCGTGAGAACAAAATTCGTGATGTCCTTCGGGAGCTTGAGATTGTCAATGGTGACGCGAATGGCGGTCGGCAGCGTCGCGTTGCTGGAGCTTGTCGAGAATGCCGTCAACATTACTTCCTTGATGTTCCTGAAGAAAAAGAGCGGACTCATCTTACCCAAAAACTTCAACAGCAGTGAATACGTCACAAACTGGTGAATACACAGGGAGAGGAGTACCACGAGAACAAATTTGGAGAGCACCGCGAGGATCGAGAATCCCATGTTGGCCGTTAGCGTGAAGAGGAGAGACGCAACGCCGAAGGGAGCAAGCTTCATCCCGAAGCCGATGACCTTCATTACAACCTCGTACATCCCCTCGAGGAAGCGCTTGAACGTGTCGACCTTTTCCTGGTCTGATATGGACAGGGCGATCCCTATCATCAAAGCAAAGAACATGATTGCCAGAATCCCGCCTCCGGTATAGGCAGGATCGAACGCCTTGGTCATGTCTTCGAAGACATTCTTTGGTACAATGACTGTGAGTATCTCACCGATGCTACGCGCCTTGACGCTTGCCACGGAGCTCTGAAGCGTTGCGGAGTTGGTCGAGAACCGGTCGATCAACATCTGCCTGTTCTCTTCAGAGATACTCTTGCCGGGCTCGAAGACTTTGACCATCGTGATGCCGATGACCACCGAGATCGTCGAAACGATAATAGTGTAGGCAAGCGTCCGGAGCCCGACCTTTCCGATCTTCTTAAGGTCTCCCAGCTCCGCCACGCCCAACGCGAGAGCCGAGAGGATCAACGGCATCACCATCATGAAGATCATCCTGAGAAAAATATCGCCGACAGGTTTTACGTACAGCGTGATCGTGTCGATTGTTTCCTTCGGTAACCCTGAATACTGAACCGCGATGCCGCCGACAATGCCGACGATCATCCCGAGGAATATCTTTTTGTGTAAAGCAGGCTTGTTCTTCATTTGACACCCAGTGTTTTGTAACAGCGTTCGGATGAATGTGAGAGACCCGGCGGGGGCGAGCAAAATCCTAATCTCGAAATCCCAAATCCTAAACAAGCACGAAATCCAAAATTCAAAACTATCGCATAAAGATAGGAGGTTTTGCCCATTTGAACATTCGAATTTAGATATTGTTTAGGATTTAGATATTCGAATTTAGGATTTTGCTCAGATACTAAGCTCGACTAAATCAACGTATTTCTGACACTCTAGAATGATCTCGAGTTCGTGAAGGGTTAGTCAAGACCTCGGCCTACGCTTCGCCCAGATATGCCTTGCGCACCTCTTCATTGTTCGCGACGTCGGAAGCTTTGCCTTCGATGACGATTTGGCCCGTTTCCATGACATACGCGTAGTGGGCGATCTTGAGTGCGAGGTGTGCGTTTTGCTCGACCAGGAGGATTGTCATCCCCAGCTCCCGGTTGATCTCGGTTATTTTTTCGAAAATCGTTTTGACGAGGATCGGTGCGATCCCTAGGGACGGCTCATCCATCATGAGTAATCGCGGCTTCGCCATAAGGGCTCTGCTGATCGAAAGCATTTGTTGCTCACCGCCGGAGAGCGTCCCCCCGGGCTGCTTCATACGCTCTTTGAGACGGGGAAATATCGAAAATGCAAAATCCATATCTTTTTGAATGCCCGCCTTGTCTTTCCGGAGGTAAGCGCCCATCTCGAGGTTTTCTTTCACCGTGAGGTTTGCGAAAATCATTCTCCCTTCAGGGGCTTGTGCAATCCCGAGCGCCACGATTTCGTGCGAAGGATGGTTGGTAATGTTTTTGCCTTCGAGCTCGATGTTCCCGCCCGAAGCTTTCACAAGTCCCGAGATGGTCCTCAGTGTGGTCGTTTTCCCCGCTCCGTTCGTTCCGAGCAGCGTGACCATTGTTCCCGTTTCGACCTTGAGGGAAATGCCTTTCAATGCCGCGATGGCGCCGTACTTTACGTGGAGATTTTCGATGTGCAG
>DASYTP010000152.1:0-5973 GCA_036002145.1 Bacteroidota bacterium
TCGCAACTTATACAGAGGACGATCGATTCGATCACGGTGCTTCGGAGGGATTCATCAAGATTTTCGGCCTGCCGTTGAAAACATACCACGAAGTTCAGCTCTCAACGAACCGCAAGAAGAAGAAACCCACAACGGCTGTTCCATCATGAGCAGGTGGAACGGACGCTTTCGCCGCCCTCTTCATCCCGATGCATTGAGATTTTCGACATCGCTGAGTGTTGACAGGCAACTCTACAGCGAGGACATTGACGGAAGCATCGCCCACGTCGAAATGCTCTCGAAGCAGCACATCCTCTCCAGGGCAGAGGCACAACGTATCCGGCGGGCCCTGCAGGAGATTCGCCTTGAGATCAGCCGGGGCAAGCTGCGCTTCGATCCGGCGGATGGCAGTGACGGTCGTTTCGTTGCGGAGGACATTCACATGGCAATCGAGAAGCGGTTGATCCAAAAGATCGGGGATGCCGGGGGAAAACTCCACACCGGTCGCAGCCGTAACGACCAGATCGCCCTGGACGAGCGGCTGTATCTTCGCCGGTCAATTAACGGGATCACCGGTTTGATTCGGAAGTTGCAGAAGGCATTGGTTGCAAAGGCGGAACAATGTGTCGATGTGATCATGCCCGGATACACGCATCTCCAGCAGGCCCAACCCGTGCTGCTCCCGCATCACCTGCTGGCGTATATTTCCATGCTTGATCGGGACCATGAAAGATTTCTCGATTGCCTCGAACGCGTGAAGCGGTCGCCGTTGGGCGGGGGGGCATTGGCTGGCACTTCGTTTCCCATCGACAGGAGGTTTGTTGCAAAGAAGCTTCAATTCGATTGCGTGATTGAGAATAGCATCGATGCTGTCAGCGATCGGGACGTTCAAATCGAGTTTCTTTCTGCGTGCGCCATCAGCATGATGCATCTCAGCCGGTTCGGCGAAGAGCTGGTGCTCTGGACTTCCCAGGAATGGCGGTTTGCAGAAATCGGTGATGCGTTTGCGACAGGCAGCAGCATCATGCCGCAGAAGAAAAATCCTGACATGGCGGAGCTCATCCGTGGAAAGACAGGCCGGACGTATGGAAACCTGTTGTCGCTGCTGACGGTGATGAAAGGACTGCCTCTCGCGTACAACCGCGACATGCAGGAAGACAAAGAACCGTTGTTTGACTCGGAACGCACACTTGCCGATTGCCTGCACATTTCGGCGCTCATGCTCAAGACCGTAAAGTTCAACAAGGATCGTTTTAGTAAAGATTCCACGACAGATCTGCTCCTTGCGACGGAGCTTGCCGACTATCTTGCTCGGAAGGGATTGCCGTTTCGCAAGGCACACTCCGTCGTCGGGAAGATAGTGCAAGCGTCCGTACGAAGGGGAATCTCGCTAAAGGAGCTTCCCCTGAAGGAATACCGCCGGCACTCCCCACTCTTCGCTAACGACCTCTGGAAGATCCTCGATCTTCGTGCGTCACTCTACCATAAGAAGTCTTCCGGCTCCACTTCACCGAAGGAGGTTGCAAAGGCGATTCGTTATTGGCGCGCGAAACTCCGTCGTTCATAACTTCGAGGAATTTCCAGGATTTCTCCCGATTGATTCTACAAACGTTCAACTCCTCCGGAGTTGGTACGTGGTCAATAGCGACCCCGTAGGCCTGCCCGACGCAGGCGGAGGTCGAACCTTCGTAGAATTATTGGCCAACCGGTCTTCCACAGTACCAGCACACCAAAATACTCACATACTCACGTACTCACCTACTCACATACTCACATACTCACCTACTCACGTACTCACCTACTCACATACTCACCTACTCACATACTCACCTACTCACATACTCACCTACTTCCTTCAGCTCTAACCTCCGATATTGCATTTCTTCACCGTTTTCACTACTTTAACAACGAATGATTGAAGAAATCAAAAATATTCCGAGCAAGGTTGCCATCGAGCAATTCGATGTCAGCACGTTGGCCAAGGACAAGATCAGAGAATTATTCCGTACGGGGAAGCTGCCTACGGCTGAAGCGATGGTCGACGAAATCCTGCTTCGTGCAGCGAAGGAAGGCGCGACCGACCTCCACGTCGAACCTGCCGATAATGAAGTACGAATTCGCATAGGCCGGGAGGGTGTGATGAAGCGCCTGGTCCACCTTCCTAAAGAAATTTCGGAAAACCTCGCGAGCGTTCTCAAAACACGGGCAAATCTAAACGCGTTCGAGAAAAAGAAACCCCAGGAAGGAAGATTCTCAACCACCATCGGCAACCAGCCTATCGATATCCGCATCAGCACCGTGCCGATAATGATGGGAGAACGCGTCGCCTTGCGCCTGCTCTTTAAGAACACAACAGTTGCCAACATGGAAGAACTCGGCTTCTCGGCAAATAACCTGGAAAAGTTTCGCAGCCTCCTCAAGCGCTCCAGTGGACTGGTCCTTGTGACGGGCCCTTCAAGTTCCGGGAAGAGCACGACCATCTACGCTGCGGTAAAAAGCATCCAATCCCCCGAGAAAAATATCTTTACTGTCGAAAACCCCATCGAATACAAGCTTGACCTTGCCTCTCAGGTCTCCACGGGGATCGATAAATCCTTTACCTTCGTTGATGCCTTGAGGGCGATCCTGCGGCAAAATCCGGACGTTATCATGCTGGGCGAGATTCGAGACGCTGAGACAGGTATTGTCGCTTCCGAGGCGGCCCTGACTGGCAACCTGGTCTTGAGCACACTGATTGCCACCGACGCCGTCGGAGCAATCCCAAGGATGTTGAATATCGGCGTGCCCGCCTATTGGCTTGCCTCGACGCTTGTTGGCGTGGTGCATCAAGCGCTCGTACGGAAGATCTGTGAAGCATGCAAGGAACAGTATATCCCGCAGGAGGGGGAAGGCGCAACCCTGCTCAAGATGCTGACCGAACAGAAATTATTTTTTAGGGGCAAAGGGTGTGCAAAATGCGGTGGATCCGGGTACAATGGCCGGACTGCAATACAGGAAGTTCTTGTCGTGAACGATCAGCTTCGGGACCTGATCTACCAGCAGGCTTCAATCCTGAAATTGAAAGAGGCTGCGCGACTTTCGGGTTTCGTAGATATCTTCGAGGACGCCAAAACAAAAGTGGCCGCCGGGGTCACCACAATCCAGGAATTCGAGCGGGCGCTGGGATAACCTTCCCGCCTTCGACGATCTCCTACTCCTACTTTTCCGGAAACAATATCTTTGAAATCTGGTACCGGCTATCGTTCAGGTGGGCCCGTGTTTCCCGGTCCGCCGGCCGGGCGAGGACCGCGCTAATTTCTTTGTCAAGGTCCGTGAGCTCCTGACGAATGAGCGACCGTGCTTCTCCAGGGAGGGGAATCGCCGCGGGAGGCTGAATCCCGGGAGGTAAATTCGGCGGGGGGGGAGACGGGGGTGGGTTCAGTTTATTCCCCATCGTCTCCAGGTATGCTCGTTGCAGATTGCGGCGATAAATATCTGTGAAAAGCGATGCGCCATTCAGCTCGCTCCAAATCCCTTTCCGCAAATCCGACAGAACCTCCTTGAGCGAGTAAGCCCGGCTCCCTTTCCCGGACAATGCCTGGTTATTGACGATCCTTCCAAGTCGCCCGTTATTTAGGAGGATATTCAGCAGCTGACGATGTCCTTGCAATACGCGGTCTGCTGCTCCTGTGGGTTCGAACAGGGAAAGTACCTCAGGCGTGAGCAATTCTGTCGGAGCACGAAATCCTTCCTTCAGAAGAAATGCCATTGCCTCGCGCTGCTTCTTATCCGGCAGTGGCGAATGAACCGAGCCGACCTGGCCCGCAACGCGGCTTGTGCGAACTACTCCTCCGATGACATTGGCGACGTGGCCGAGCTCACGGTTGCGCTGACCGACAAGCTGTTCGTACATTTCACGGAGATTCGCGTAATCTCCACCTTCTTTTGTCGTTGCCGAAGGGAGGAGCTTCACGATCCGATTAATATTCATGAGTCCGTACCGCGTGGCTGCGACGGCATCATCGCCGAGGTCTTCTGTTTGCGCCGTCGGGTCGACACCATCGGCGCTTCCGAACCGGAGGTAGGGGAGTTTCTCCTGGCGGTCTGCGATCTCGTTGAGTCCGGGTTTTTCATCGTCGGATGTTCGTGCGCCCGGGAACGGTTTGTATCCCCATTCAACGGCAAATTCATCGTACGGGCCAACCCTGGGAATGAGCCGCACGTCATCACCGGGTTGGGCAATATAGTTAAAGCGACCATAGTCCATGATGGATGGCTCGTCGCCGAATTTCTCCGTGAACGATTTGCTCCGCAGGCTGTCGACCGGATAGGCAGAGCTCGCTTTCATATTATGCTGAAACCCGATCGAGTGACCCACTTCATGCGTGGTCACGTACTTCAGCAATTCTCCCATGAGGCTGTCCGGCATCGGCAGCTTTTGTACGCGCGGATCCACGTCACCCACCTGGATGAAGTACCAATCGCGCAGGAGATTCATGACATTATGGAAAAAGCCGATGTCTGCGTCAAGAATCTCTCCCGTGCGGGGATCTGTGATTGAAGGGCCATAGGCATTCTCGATTTCCGACGGCAGCCAGCGCACCACGGAATACCGGGCATCTTCTGAACTCCAGTTCGAATCCTCTTTTTCCGACGGCGGATCTTTTGCAATGATGGCGTTTTTGAACCCTGCTTTTTCAAACGCAGGCTGCCATGCCTCGACGCCCGCCTTCAGCCATGGACGCCACTTGTCGGGCACGCCGCGGTCAATGTAAAACACGATAGGCTTCACGGGTTCAACCATCTCTCCTCGCCTGAATGCCGCTTCATCGCCGGGTTCCAGGCGCCAGCGGGAAATATACCTTCGCCGTTCAGCGCGCTGTGAATTGTATCCATAATCGTACTGGTTTACTTCGAAAAAGCCGACGCGATCATCTGCAAGCCGGGGCATCATCGGCTTTTCCGGCAGAAGAACCATGGAGTGATGAACTACCAGCGAGATGGTGCTTAGCGCATTATCCTGCGGAACCTGTCCGGCGTCATACGTCAACACGACGTCCGTTTCGGTGTTACCCGGAAACGATTTGATCTTCTGAATGAACGATCTCTTCGGATCGAGCCGCCGGATCTTCAGCTGCTCACGTGCAACCCGATCGAAGCCCGTCTCCGTCATGTCCGATGTGTAGAAGTCGCTCACGTCGAGAACGACGGCACTGGAATCCTTGTTGTACGTCAGGATATCCAGCGAGGCAAGGATCGGGGGAAACGTAGCTTTCTGCACGGCATAATGAATAGGGAGAGTGTCCCCGGCGACCGCATTGAACAATACACTGCGCAGCAGGATCCGATCGCCTTCCCTGTCCCACCGGACAACCTGCGTATTAATGTAATCACCGCCGTAACCGAGGCCGGTTTGGGTTTTGGCCTGGGTGGTGACGAGGAGGAACTCCTTGCCGAGGGTTTTCTTCGGTATCTCATAATAAAATTTCTGTTTGACCCGATGAACGATAAAGATGCCGGTGTCGGATTTCGCCTCCTTTGTTATGACTTCGGCATAGGATTTCAGTCCATCCTTTTTCTCCGGGGGTTTCTGATCTGTGGATTGTGCCGAGCGGGAGCCGGCACACCCTGTAATAAAGATCATGCTGATACAAATTACTGCGGTGACAACGTACTTCATGAGAGAATTCTCCAGGATTTGAGATAAGAATTTCGACCTGCTTTTTGTCGGATTGTTGTGCGAATCCCGCCACGCTTTTTGGCGGGACCTTCGTGCGCCCAGAGGGAGTTGAACCCCCAACCCTCAGATCCGAAGTCTGATGCTCTATCCAATTGAGCTATGGGCGCAATTCAATCTTGAGTAGAAAATCTAAGATTTTTTGGGATGAATAACAAAAGGGAAGAAAAATTTCGTATCTTCCAGACATGAAAACGATCCTCGTGGCGGACGATGAGAGGGACATCGTCGATCTTGTCAAATATAATCTGCAAAAAGAAGGCTACCACGTGCTGACC
>DASYTP010000153.1:0-9742 GCA_036002145.1 Bacteroidota bacterium
ACGATAATGTAATCGGTTAAGCAATACTTCTTCGTCGCGGCGATGATGATGTCCGCGAGCAAACCGTGTTTGTTGTCTTTGAGCAGGTGCGACCACGACTCGAAGTGCACCGCCTCGAAGCCGGCGGAGCGCACCAGTGCACCGAGACTCCGCCTATCGAAGAAAAAGAGATGATACGGGAATCCAAAATGACCGTAGTTGTTCTTGCTCATGCCCGTGCGGCAAGCGAACGACTTGAGCCGGTTGGAAATCCCCCGGAGGTTCGGGACTTGTGCGAATAGGAAGCCCCCCGGTTCCATCAGCTTCGCGCACTGCTCAAGCATGTCAACCGGATCGTACAGGTGTTCGAGCACGTCCCAGATGACGATCCCACGGTACTTGCGTGATGGCCGAAAGTCTTTAACGTCGGCCTGATGAACGGGAACCTTCAAAATATTCCGTCCGACGTCCGTAAGCATCTTACTGTTGTCGATTCCCTCAGCGTCAAGATCATTCCTCCGTGCGACCGCCACGAACTCGCCGGTGCTGCAGCCGATATCCAATATGGCGCTCCCTCCGGGGACATACCTTTTCACGAGTTGTGTCTTCAGGTTCGAGACGAACCATCCCCGTGCATCGCTTTGTTGCCAGGTTTCGTACGTCCAGGTGTCGTAAAACGACATATCGGAGAATGCTTCATTCTCATAGATCCCGAGCAAGGAAGGCTCGTCGAATCGCGGAGACGCGTAATACACTCCGCATCCTGGACATTCCCAGATGCCGATCCCTTCGCTTTTCCTGAAGATGAGCTTCGGTGCAGGCGGAGCCTGGCAGGTCGGGCAGCGTGTTTCTTCCAGAAATCCGCTAAAGTTACCAAAAACTGCAAGCTGCTTCTCGTGATTCCGGTCGTTCATTATTTCGCCAAAATAAGTTTCTTCGTTTCAGTATACTTACCCGCTGTGAGGCGATAGAAATAAGTTCCAGCCGCAAGTGAGCGGGCATTCCACCCGATACGATGGTTGCCGAGCGTAAGGTATTCACCCAGAACGTTTCCAACCTCCTGGCCAAGCGTATTATACACCTTTATAGTGACCGGCGAAGCTGCCGGCAACGTAAATTCGATTACAGTAGCTGGATTTCCGCCGGAGGCGGATCCGCCCGTGGCGGAAAACGGGTTCGGATAGTTCTGGCTCAGCTTGAAATCCTGTGGTATGAGGGAGGGAAATTCTGCAACACCTGTCGCCCCGTCATACTCAACCGCATCAGCAGGAACTGTGACATGCGGACTCGGGATATTGTCCGCAGCAACGACACCAACGTACCTTGGACCGATGGTGTAAGGATATGCGGAGGTCCCATCCTGGTTGATCGTCACCCAATACGCGTAGGTGCCCGATGGGTACTCAGGAGTAACGGCTGATCGTCCATTGTACCGATCGAGAACGCCAAGGTCCTGGACGTACTCAAAATCCTCCGCATAGTAACCAAGTGGATATGTCGTGCTGACATCCGGACCATATTGTGATGGAGAAAGAACGGTGCTATCGGGAAGTGTGTGTCGCTGCGTAATATTTCGGAGCCGATAGCTGGTTGTCATACGGCTGATTCCTCCGGATCCATCTGTGTATTGAAATCCCCTCGGTCCATACACCGGGTATCCGTCGAAAGCGAAGCCCAACAGGGGGGAATGGGAGGTAGTGTCGTCGGTATAAAGGCACACAGGGTTCTGGTGATGATGGTAGCGTCCGCCGGGCGCAGGATGGCCCTTGCACGCATCGAAGCTTGGGGCCTCAACAACGGCTGCATTCTGATGCCAGATGTTCTGGTTCAAGTGCGACATCCCGTCGAGCGCATTATAGATCGGGACACCGTTGATCCACATGCCGATCGCACCGAGCCCGGCCGGTGTTTTCGCGCCGGTGTTCTCCGCTGGCTGCCTCGGGATGCGACAGACATAGCCCTGATTCGTCGGGGTGTTCGGATTTCCGGGCCAGGGACCGATCGTGTAGGCAGGGATGCCAGTCGAATTGACGTACACGCTCGTCCCGGTGTAACGCACCGTCTGCACGTCTGCCGGGAGGCTGTTATAGCCGGTCTTCCCGTTGGTGTTCCGCAGCCACGACATGAGTTCCGGGGGGTCGCTCTGAGCGGAGACGTTTTGTTCGAAAATAAACGGCAAAGCAAGCATCCACAAGCCAATCTGTAGAATCATTATGGTTATTTTTGTGAGGAAGGGTTCATGCAACGAACACCAAAATAACGAAACGGTTCAATGATTGTCAAGCAGCGGATAGTATTTGTCTTCGATGCCCTTAAGGTGATGAATCTGATGTCCGACGATCATGAAGCCCATCGCCAGCACTGTAACTTCGTACGTCCAGCTTATTCCTTTGTTTTGTAATGTCTCGTCATCGAAGCTGCCGAACAACGATGCGGTAGCTCTTCGCACGTCGGTAAGTTCCTGGATCAGATTATGGACCGGCCGTTTGTCGGCATGAGCATTCAGGGCGAGGAGGTCCTGATCGAAGCCCGGAGGATACGTGCTATCCCGTCTTGCGTAGAGCAGAGTCCTGTAACACATGATTCTCTCGGTGTCAGTAAGATGCTGGAAGATATCGTTGATGGTCCATTTACCCGGGGCATATCTTTTTCCTTCCAGCCTTGCCAGCTTGGTTCTGTCCAATGAGTCGAGCTCTCGTATACTTGCGTCGAACGCCTGCGATAACTCGACATCGGGCACCAGGTTGATGTACCTGTCGTAATATTGCGGGATTGGATGAAGGTCGGATTTTTTCATTGGTTCATTAGTTTGTTGCAACTGCATTTAGTTGAAAATGTACTGATTCGGTGGAGTCGGGCAAAACCCGAAATTCGAATATCTAAATTCTAAACAATATCGAAATTCGAATGTTCGAATGACCAAAACCTGGTAGCTTTTTGAGATGGTTTGGGAATATGACTTTCGTGCTTGTTGAGGATTTCAAGACCACCACACTAGGATTAACGACCTCCAACGGGCTTCGAGTGTGAAACTTGGGTTATGTCGGCACACTCGAGGATTCTTTTGTAATATCCTTCTTCCGCGACCCGGATCATCGACCGGCCGAGATCCTCGAGCGTGCAAATATACTTCGGGACAAGCAGCTCCAGGAGCGGATACATCGGCGCCAGAACTTTTGAGAATGCAAGACTCCGTTTCAGCCCCGCCGTGGGCTTGATGTAACCCGGTCTGAATGCGTAGGTTGCCTTGAATGGAAGCTTCATGAGATCGTTCTCAGTTTTTCCCTTTACTCTCGCCCACATACTGCGCCCCTGTTCGGAGCTGTCCGTGCCCGCTCCGGACACATAACAGAAGGCCATGTCGGAATTGAGGCGCGACAACGTCCGCGCGGCAGCCATGGTCAGGTCGTACGTGAGCCGGCGATACACTTCTTCGCTCTTGCCCACCGAAGTAACTCCAAGACAAAAGAAACAGGCGTCGTAGCCGCGGAGTCGATCTTCAATCGCTGAGTAGTCATAGAAATCATTGTGCAGGATTTCTGTCAGTTTCTCATGCGTGACATCCGTCGGCCTTCGACTGATCGAGAGAATCGATTCCACTGCGGCATCCTTGAGCGCCTCGTGGAGCACCCCCTCGCCGACCATGCCCGTACCGCCGAAAAGTATGGCGTTCACAATTAAGTCGTCGGCCTTAATGTCTGAGTTGCCCCTTGAGTCGAACCGGCTTTTCGGAGGAAGAGAAGCCCGGTCAGGATGACCACTGTATGGATTACGATCCAGGTAACAAACACCGTCAAATTGTACCCACGCGCAATCATGTAGGTATCGTTCACGATCCCCGCCGAGAGTTCGACCCCGATGACTGTCCAGATCAAAGCTATTGCTTTTCCGGGCATTCGAGAGGCAACAAGAAGGCCGACGCCGATGGCCCCCTCCACCAGCCCAAGAGTAACCCAGGTATCAACAAGGAAATTCGCCAACGGGTTACCCGCAGATGCCTGAGCCAGCGTCCCCTCAGGTCCGATCGTCCGAATGGGGGCCCGCACCAATGCCATCATGACGAACTGAACTACGTAGATTCCTCCGACGAAGCGCATCCACCATCTCAACCTTGTCATATCAGACCTTCGTTTCGGGTAACTCTGAAGAAGAAAGTGAATCAATAGCAGCTAATTCCGCTTGCCTCGCTTCCTCATCAAAGTCACGGAGAATCGTATATCCACATCCCATTAACGACAAGATGATGACACCTGTGAAGATCTGTGTCAAAACGGAACGCTCTTCATTTTACCAAACCTTTCAATACTGTCTCCCGGTCGGATTCTACGCAGCCTGGCACAGAATGTCATGCGTGGGGGCTGGAATGAACTTCCAAACCCGAACGGATCGCGTCGTGACGTCGCCTGTCAAGCGCTGCGCAGCCATAGCTGCGTTTCGAAACAAGCATTATTGTTCTCCCGTCAGCCGGCTCCTTTCTTCCGCAGTCCACTCACAAATCCTTTTCACCTCTTCTGCCGAAAGCTTTACCTCCTGATGCACAAACGCATACGAAGGCAGCGGCATCGTGCCGCTTCGACATTGAGCGCAAATTGCGTTGAGGCGGGTAGATTTCTTGCGGGTGCCGTAGGTTCCCCACTCCGAGAAATTCAGCTCGGTGCGTGCCTCATCAACATGACCGACGGTGAGCCATGAAACGGGCGCAACGTACGTGTACCACCGCCAGTCCGTCTTGTTGCTGTGACAGTCGTTGCAGGAGCGTTCGAACAGCGCGGAGACCTCCGAAGGGACGGCGGTCGTCGCCTGGAGCGTCTGCAACTCATCGACCGTTGGATTCGTGTGCGGTGGACTTGTGAATTGAAGGCCGACCAAAATCAAACCGACTATGAAAACCGTCAACTTCAATTTCTTCCGCACAATGATTCCCTAAAAGAGATCCCTGTTCGAATCGGGAGTATTCAACGGGCGCCCGGCATCTGATCGACAGTAGCGATGATCGTGGAATTCCCGTCCGGCGTGATCTTCCTGACCCGCGGCAACCAGTCAGTTCGTACGTCCCTTGCAGTGTGCAGGAACTCGAGTACAAAAACGTCGCCGTGGTAAAGAGCAACTGCGGTAGGGGACCATGGACTCTGAGTTTGAATTAATGTAGTTGTCTTTCCACCCGGCGTGATCTTCAATACGCGCGCGTCCCCATTGTCCGCTACGTACATGACACCACCCGCGTCGACCGCGAGCCCGCGGAGATACGGGTGTTGGTCCGTTCCAGGGATCGAAGGCCCTTTGGCAAGCGCCGTGACCGTCGCAACGGTCGAGACTTTGCCGTTAACGTCGATTCTCCTGATCAGGCTATTCTCGGTGTAATAGATGGAACTGTCCGGGCCTGCAGCGAGGCCGTTGACGTGAGGAAGTGGTTGCCCGGAAGCAGCTGCCGGAAAGGTTGCCCGTACAGATGTTGTTCCGGAAGGCAACATCCGCAAAAGCTTCACGCCCCCTGTGGCGCCGGTTGGATAATACAGATATCCGTCCTGGCCGATGGCGATGGGATAGTCGGAGGAGAGGAGCAGCGTTGGGTTGGAGCTCACAGTTGATATATCTCCGAGGGGGCCCGAGGGAAGCCTCGTGCCGGCGAACCCATTACGCGCGTCGAGGGCCATCCAGTGGTTTCTTAACGGCGAAAGCCGTGTCAATCTTCCCAGCGTGTCGATCCTCCAGAGTCCCGAACCTGTGTCGAGGAAATAGACCTGACCAAGCCGGTCGACGGCGATGCCCGATCCGGTGTGCGCCAGGACTGAAGTTGAAAGAAGGCATGCGGCGGCAAAAATCGATAGTAGCCGACGGCAATTTGCGCGCAGGCTTTCGATTCTCGGCGATGTTGTCATTTGGTTTGTTTGGTTAATTAGTGAGAAATACATGATTGCTTGCGTGCATCGTCGCTATATCTTCTGTGGTATGAAGCCAGCGGACGTTTGGTTGAACCGCGTGTTATAGGACGATGCACGGCGGAACGAATGCGTTTGATCTTTGTGTCTGGTACGAACTACTTGGATTTATTTTTTCTTGCGGCATAGCAGTGGGGGATAAACTTCAGGGGCGCCTTTGCAGTTTCAGCTTTTAGATGGTGTCGCTGTAATTCATAAGCCAACGGCGTCTGTACAACGGCGCGTTTGATTAACCCTGTAAGTGAACTCAAACTATCGAATCCTACCGCAAAAAAGACCTCGGTCACAGAGACATCTTCCTTCAAGAATTCTTTCGCCTTTTCGATTCTTACGTAGGAGAGATATTTGTGAGTCTTTATGAGACATAACACTCTTCTCCGCCGTGCAATGTTTCTATACCGTTCCGCATCTGCGAAGGCCGGGAATTCGGTGCTTGGTCCTGCCCGGCTTTTGCAAATGCCATGTTGTGTGCAGTACTATTTTAGGTAGAGTCTTATAATTTTATTCCCGCTTAATGCATACCCTATGTTATTTGTTGGAAAACACACAGCTTGTATTAGTTCAACTTCTTTTATATCCACCGCAAGAGTTTAGTCCCCCAACAGCAAAGCCTTTTAATAGTTTCTATTACAGGAGAAATAAATCAAACATAGAATTGACAATCCTAATAATGTCTTCATAGCGAGTGCTTTTCTTCCACGGCTTCTTATTCCAGCGTCGTTGTTTGGCGTGTTATGCGTTCGTTGGTTTGCGCTACCTTGCACATATGGCGTTAAAGTGTTAAATTTCATTGTGATCATTGCTTTTGCCGACAGGACAACGGAAGACGTTTATAATGGCACCGATTCCAAGGCAGCGCGTCGAATTCCCAGGTTGATCTGGAAGATAGCTGGCCGAAAACTTGATATGCTCAATGCCGCCCATGATCTCCGGGACCTTCGGATTCCACCAGCCAATCGGCTTGAAGCGTTGAAACGGAATTGGGCCGGCTACCATGCGATTCGAATAAATGATCAATATCGCATCGTCTTCCGCTGGACCGAGGGCAATGCAAAAGATGTCATGATCACCGACTATCATTGAAAGGAATAAAGTCATGATTCCCAAATATCGAAAACCGGCTCACCCGGGTGAAATTCTCCTGGAAGAATTCTTGAAACCCCTCGGGATGAGCCAGGTCGAGCTTGCGAAAAGGATGCATGTGCCGGTTCAACGGGTCAATACGCTCATCAAAGGCAAGCGCGATATGACGGCAGAAACAGCGATACTGCTTTCACGTGTACTGAAGACGACATCCGAATTCTGGATGAGTCTCCAGGTCGCGCGTGATCTCTACGATGCACAGCGTTCAGTCGGACACGCCGCATAGCTCCGATCCGCCCGCCCGTCGCCGAGCGCAAACAAATGACACATAGTCCGACAAAACAACGCAATATTTTTCTGAGCATCCGAATCTCATTCCAGCGAACAATAATATGGAGTGAGGCTGTTCATTCTCTGGCTCTTAATTCCAACGTCGTTGTTTTGCCTGTCAGCCGCAGTTGTTTTGCGACTTTAAGTCAGCAAAGCATTGTCGATTATTTCCTCGACTGAATGGACGTTTGATATGGAATTCCCTTTTGCATTAAGTCGAAAATTCAAGTGTTGGCTGATCCTGACAAATGGAGATCCTGCATTGACAGAAGAATTATCACCAGTTCTGCCAACATAGAAGAGAACTTGTTTCGGCGCAATGACTTTCCAGACATAAAGCCAGTATCCTCGTTGGAGGACGGTCCCGTCAAATTGCATTTTGTATAAGGTGAGGTTCATGTCAGAAAATCACGATCAGGGTTCATCGATCAGAGAGCAAAACAATTGCTGCTAACTATTGTACTATCGAACTTCGTTAATATCTCCCGGCGGTGGTATAACCGAGGTGCGTTGTTCCTGCTTTCATGTGCCGCTTTCCCTTCTGGTGCACATGTGTCGAATCCTTCGACATACCTGTTGCGGATGCAAGCAGCTTCCTGGCCCGGAAGGTTTTCAGCTTTGAATTCATTGTAAACCAGGGGAAGGCCCTTCTGCCTGTTTTTCATTGTGGGTATTCCATAGCCCTCTCCGCTCCGCGCAAGTCGTATCCAAATATAGAGGTATCGTCATCTATTGTCAAATCCCAATTTGACAAAACGTACCAATCCGAATGGAAACACGCGCAGAGACATATTGCGTGGAATTACGGAAAGGTAGTGCCTCAGTCCGAATCAGAGACCCGAAATGTGAGTGAGCCTAGACTCGCATACCCCACCTATAATCCTCCCCTTCGCAAGGGGAGGATGTTTTGCGCCCCCTCCTAGCGAAGTCGAAGATCCCGGCCCTCAGGCGGAGAGGGGCCACGGGGGAGGTCGACGCTGGCCTTCGCTTCAAACTGATGCACTACCTACGGAAATCACGCTTGGCGCATGTCAAAGAAAAAAACTATATTGGCGTATCCATCGTATGCCCAATTTCATCCCATACCGTGCGCTCTCATATTCGACCGAGGAACAACTCCAACGCGCTCGTGAGTTTTACGAGCTGTGCGATGGCCGTCGCACGGTGAGAGAATATTCAACCACACCGGTTTCTAAAGAATTGCTCGAAACTCTCATCCGTACCGCAGGCACCGCCCCGTCGGGGGCGAACAAACAGCCGTGGCGCTTCATTGCAGTCACGAGTCCAAACCTCAAACACGAAATCCGCGTCGCTGCCGAAAAGGAAGAACGGGAGAACTATGAGCAGCGCATGCCGCAGGAGTGGCTCGACGACCTCGCTGCGCTCGGCACCGATTGGCATAAGGAATTTCTCGATACCGCTCCCGCGCTTATCGTCGTCTTCTCCGTTGATTACGAGAAGGAGGGGGAGAAGACACGCAAGAATTATTACGTGAAGGAATCCGTTGGCCTCGCCGTCGGCTTTCTGCTCGCGGCGATCCACAACGCAGGGCTCGTTTCGCTCACCCACACGCCGAGCCCGATGGGTTTTCTCCAAAAACTTCTCGACCGCCCGGCAAATGAAAAGCCGTTCCTGCTCATCCCGGTCGGCTATCCGGCGAACGATGTGATGGTGCCGGACATACGGAGGAAGGGGTTGGAGGAGATAGTGGCGTGGCGATGAATGATGCACGATGTGCGATGTGCGATATGGGATGTGAGGATAAGAGGATGAGTATGTTGGTATGCTGGTGTGTTGGCATGAAAGTCACATCCTGGAACTTCAAGTTAGTAAGCAGCAAACAGTAATCAGTAACCAGTATCTCGAATCCTGAATCCTGAATCCTGAACCCCCCAACCTCAAACCTCAAACCTCAAACCTCACCCCGCCTCCAACATGGCCCTGACTCCCTGGCGTAAACTCAAACAAGAATTCGAAATCCGCAATCCCTGGTGGACGTATCGGAAAGACATCGTCGAGCTGCCGGGAGGGAAACGCGGCGAGTATCACTACGTGCATGTGAAAGGTTCGAGCATGATCATACCGATACTGGATGATGGACGGATGATCCTGGTGAACCAGTATCGCTATCTCTGCGATCGCGAGAGCCTCGAGTTTCCATGCGGCAGCGTGAAGGAACACCTCACCTACGAAGAGACGGCGATGCACGAGCTTGCTGAGGAGACCGGCTATCAGGCGCGCGAGATGCGCATCGTCGGGGAATTTGATCCGTACAACGGCGTGACCGACGAAATCTGTAAAATCTTTCTCGCACGCGGGCTGACCCCCGTGGAAGCGCAGCACGACGAAACCGAGGAATTTGAGCAGATGCGCTTGACACCGGAAGAATTTGATTCGAATATAGCATCGGG
>DASYTP010000154.1:0-6730 GCA_036002145.1 Bacteroidota bacterium
TGGACGTCCATGTAAACCGGTTTCCGCTCTCCGGCACCGTGGGATACTTCAAGCATATTCAGGGCGAGTATCTCGTGGCCTTCGATGAAAAGTCTTCGGAGCGAAACGAACGAACACTCATCGGTGTTGAAAGTAATGGCTACAAGATCTTATTCAAGCAAATAGCGGGCGCCGTGGCGCGAAGAATCGTTGCCCCCGTCTCGGTCGGGCAACGGGCCGTCCGCGGAGAGCGGTTCGGCATGATAAAGTTCGGCTCCAGGGTCGACGTTGTCATGGCAAAGCCGGCAGAAGTTACCGTGAGCCTGGAGGATCGCGTGCTTGCGGGTGAGACGGTCCTTGCAAGATACCCCGCCGCACACCAGGCGAAGGCGGGTGTTAAGGAGACAATGAATATCAGGAAAGGAACGAGCGGATGAAAATTACCCGTGCAGTTGTTCCAAGTCTGTTTACGGTCTTGAATATCTTCTGCGGATTCAGATCGATCCTTCATTCTTCTGAAGGGGACTATACCCTCGCGGCATGGTTCATCGTGCTTGCAGGTGTGTTCGACGTGCTCGACGGCGTCATGGCGCGCATCACGAAATCGTCGAGTGACTTCGGCGTGGAATTCGATTCGCTCGCGGACGTGGTTTCGTTCGGTGCGGCGCCTGCGCTCCTCGTGTACAACCTCCAGCTGCGTTCACTCGAAGGGCTGGGCATGCTGCTGAGCGCGATGCCGATGATCTTTGGGGCGCTCCGGTTAGCCCGGTTCAACGCCCAGATCGTAGGTTATGATAAGGAATTTTTCAAAGGCCTCCCCATTCCCGGATCTGCCATCACGATTTCTGCTTTCGTCCTGACGTTCTATCACACCGGGATCGGATTGAATTCGATTGAATCTTCGATCCTGCCGACGATGGTTGTGATCCTATCGTTGCTGATGGTGAGCAACATCAAATACGATGCGATGCCGAAACTCTCGAAGCGCGGAGTCAAGCAACATCCGTTACGGTTTACGATCGGCGTCGTTGCTCTGACTGCCATCGTGTTGACGGCAGGCAAGGCGCTCTTCCCGGTGTTCGTGTTCTTTGTGGCGACGGGGCCGTTGCGTTACGTCGTGCAATTTATTCAACACTCGCTGCATCCCGCGGCCCCGGACGCCGAGGAGAAGGATGCCGAGATGACGAGCGTCGACGTCTAAGGACTTCCTTGTACCTGGCCAAAGTCGTTGTCACGCTTCGTAAATCGATCCTCGATCCGCAGGGCAAAGCTGTCCATCACGCCCTGGGAAGCCTGAACTTGCCCGCCGTGCAGGACGTCCGGATCGGTAAACTTATTGAATTGAAAATCGACGCGGCAACGAAAGCCGACGCGGAGCGGGTTACCGCTGAAGCATGCAAGAAATTACTCGCAAATCCGGTGATGGAAGACTTTACGTTCTCCGTAGAAAAACTCTGAGCCATGACAAAGCCCAAGTTTGGCGTAGTTGCTTTTCCGGGATCCAATTGCGATCATGATGCGCACTATGTGCTGCAGGAGATCATGCATCAGGATGTTCGGTTTCTCTGGCACAAGGATTCCTCCCTCGACGGCGTCGATGCCGTGGTTTTGCCGGGAGGGTTTTCGTACGGTGATTACCTCCGTTGCGGTGCGATTGCACGATTCTCGCCGATCATGAAAGAGGTCATCGCCTTTGCCAACGATGGCGGCATGGTGGTAGGGATTTGCAATGGGTTCCAGATCCTCTGTGAAGCGGGTCTGCTTCCAGGAGCGCTGCTGCGCAACGAATGCCTGACGTTTGTCTGCAAGTACATATATCTGCGGGTTGAAAATGCGGGGACTGCATTCACGTCAGACTGTCGAAGAGGAGACGTCCTCAGCGTTCCGATTGCGCACGGCGAAGGGAATTACGTCGCGGACGACGACACGATCAGGGCACTTGAGAAGAATCAGCGGATTCTCTTCCGGTATTGTGAGCGTGACGGATCCATCACAGCTTCCGCGAACCCCAACGGTTCGCGCGGCAACATCGCGGGGATTATGAATGAGCAGGGAAATGTCATGGGAATGATGCCGCATCCGGAGCGCGCTTCCGACCCGGTGCTCGGTCATACCGACGGTCAATATGTTTTTCGTTCACTCATCCGGAGCTTGATGGAGCGTGAACCTTTTCATCATCAGATGATAGAAGAAAGGAGTTAATGATGTTCGGCAACTTAGGCACTACAGAGATTTTGGTTATCGGCTTGATTATTCTTGTCCTGTTCGGCGCGAGGAGGATACCGGAATTCATGCAAGGGCTCGGCAAGGGCGTGCGGGAATTCAAGAAAGCTGCGCGCGATATCCAGGACGAGATCGAAAAACCCGATGAGAGCAAGAAGATAGACACGAAGTAACCACCGTGGCGCAGGCACGAGACGTCTGCGCGGTAAGCTTCCCCCTGATACCATTTCCCTTCTGAAGTCGTCCAGGAGCTACGATTGGCTCATTTTGAAAATCACACCGCTCTCCGCTCAAAACTTGAAGGCGGGGAAACGACATGTGAAAAGATTACCGGACACTATCTGCGGCAGATGGAGGCGAAGAAGTCTCTCAACGCCTTCCTCGCCGTGTTCAGCGATGACGCATTGAATGATGCGCGGGCTGTCGACAGGAAACTTGCATCCGGGACTGCCGGTCCTCTTGCCGGGATGGTGATGGGGGTGAAAGACTTGATCTGTGTGAAGGGAAAGCACGTGACCTGTGCGTCCCGCATCCTGGAGAATTTTGTCTCCCCGTACGACGCGACCGTCGTCCGGCGGCTCCGCCTTGCGGATGCGATCATCGTCGGCAAAACGAACATGGATGAGTTTGCGATGGGTTCTTCGACGGAGAATTCCGCTTTCGGCGCCGCGAAGAACCCCGCCGACGAAACGCGCGTGCCCGGCGGATCGAGCGGCGGCTCGGCGGTGGCCGTTGCTGCGGGACTCGCGACGACGGCGCTGGGGAGCGACACGGGCGGCTCCATCCGTCAGCCGGCGGCGCTCTGTGGTGTCGTAGGATTGAAGCCTACGTATGGAAGAGTGTCACGCTACGGATTGGTGGCGTTTGCCTCCTCATTCGATCAGATCGGGCCTTTTGGAACTTGCGTGGCCGATGTTGCCTCTGTCTTACAGGTAATCGCGGGGCACGATACCAGTGATTCAACTTCTGCCCCGGTCCCCGTTCCGGACTATCTCGAGGCATTGACGCGAAGCGTGAAGGGAATCCGGATCGGACTTCCGAAGGAGTATTACAACCCGGCGCTCGATCCTGAGATCAGCAACGCCATCATGAAAAAAATCGACGTGCTCAAGCACCACGGCGCAGTCGTCAAGGAAGTATCCCTGCCGCATTCCGATTACACCGTTGCAGCGTACTACATTCTTTCAACGGCAGAGGCTTCTTCCAATCTCGCCCGTTACGATGGCGCGCGGTACGGAAAACGTGCGAAAGGCACGGGGGATTTGTTTGAAATGTACGCGAGGTCGCGAAGTGAAGGATTCGGCGACGAAGTGAAGCGCAGGATCATGCTCGGAACATATGTTCTCTCCGCCGGCTATTACGACGCGTATTACCGCAAGGGGCAAAAAGTCCGCCGTCTCATCAAGGAAGATTTTGACAAAGCCTTTCATGAGGTCGATTGCCTGATTGGACCGACAACTCCTACCACGGCGTTCCGCATCGGTGAGAAGATGGATGATCCGTTGAAGATGTACCTCAACGATATCTACACTGTCTCTGCCAATCTCGCGGGGATTCCCGGGATAAGCATCCCGTGCGGAAAGGATTCGAAAGGACTACCGATCGGCCTCCAGATTCTCGGAAAGCAATTTGATGAAGAGACCATTTTGCGACTGGGAAATTTTTTGGAACGGAACCCTGGATGAACGCATTATATTTCTAAATGAAGTCCGTGCTGCTGCAACAGTCAATCTGTCAACTTTTTGGCGCGGATTATGACATTACGCGTGAACAGATAATCAAGTATACCAAAATGCCTGTCGGTCAGAGACTTCGCTTGCTTGAGGACGTGCATGAATTTTTGTTTCGCACGCTTCCTCCTGAGAAAAGGGAAATCCTCCAGAAATTCCACAGAGGCGAGTTCTAAAAAGAATTTTCGTTCTCCTCCTTCATTGATACTACAAGCTCATGGACACCTTCGGTAATGCAATCATCGGCATCGTGTTTCTGCTGCTGAGCGCAGCGGGAACATTCTTGATGTTCCACCTCTGGGGATATCCATTCGATCACGAGAAACTGAGAAGCTCCGCGCCGTCCAAACTGAGGCTTCTTCACCGTCTCATCGGTTACACCTACGCGATAGTTTATGTCTATATGATGTCTCAGATGATCCCGCGCCTCTGGAGCTACCAGGTGGAGTTCCCGGCACGAACGGTCGCTCATCTCATGCTTGGCATGACGATCGGCGTTCTCATCGTTGTCAAAGTAGCGATCGTCAGATTCTTCAAGCATCTTGAGTCGCAACTGGTCCCGTTTCTCGGCGTTGCATTGTTCATCGCTACATTCCTCCTTGTCGGTCTGTCGGTGCCGTTTGCGCTGAAGGAACTCTACCTGCACCGAAGCGCCGTGGGCGGAACGGCATTCAGTCAGGAGAATATCGAGCGCGTGAAAATGCTCCTGCCGAGAGCCGGTTTTCCGGGCGAGGTCTCGCTGGAGGAACTTGCCACGGCGGGCAGCTTCAGGCAAGGGAGAGACGTCCTCTTATCGAAATGCGTGCAGTGCCACGATCTCCGCACGGTACTTCTCAAACCGCGGACGCCCGATAACTGGGTCCAGACGGTGAACAGAATGGCCGAACGTTCGGTCTTCAATCCGATCAGCGACGAAGAACAGTGGCGCGTGGCAACGTATTTGATCGCAATTTCACCCGACCTCCAGCGCGGGATGCAACAGAAGAGACAACAGGAGACGATTGCCGCCTCCGCCACAGCCGGTCCGGAGGGACGAGATCTTCCCATGCTGCTTGAAGCCGCTGCCACAAAATCATTTGACCTCGCACTTGCAAAGCAAACATTCGAGGCTACATGCTCACAGTGTCACCGGTTAACGAATGTGGACAAGTCGCCCCCTGCATCTGCAAAAGAAACGGCCGAACTTATTACACGCATGGTCGGCAACGGACTCAAAGCTCCGGCGAAGGACCTCGAGCAGGTTGCATTTTATGTGACGAAAACGTATGTGAAGTAGTTGATGGTTGATAGTTGATAGTTCGTAGTTGACGGTTCGTAGTTGATAGTTGTTGGGCTATGGCGCATCGTTTACAATGTTCTTAACCACGAACATCTAACGGACTACTTTTTTTGTTTTTGACAGATGTCTTCTTATTTTCAATTCGACCACGTAACTATTAACTGCTAACTAATAACCAGTAACTGATTTCATGAGTATTTTGGTTGATAAGCACACGCGCCTCGTCGTCCAGGGAATCACCGGAGGCGAAGGGACATTTCACACCCAACAGATGATAGCCTACGGCACGAAAGTGGTTGCCGGGGTGACCCCGGGGAAAGGGGGACTCTCGTACGGCGGTAACGAACAGTATGCGTTCAGGAAGCCGGTCCCCGTATACAATACCGTCGCGGATGCGGTGAAGAATGAAGGTGCGAATGCCTCCGTGATTTTTGTTCCCGCCGGGTTCGCCGCCGAGGCCATCATGGAAGCCGCGGAGGCCGGCATCAAGCTGATCGTCACGATCACGGAAGGCATCCCGGCACGCGACATGATCGGCGTCTACGAGTATCTGCTACGGAATGGCGTTCGCATGATCGGCCCTAATTGTCCCGGTATCATAACGCCCGGCGAATGCAAGATCGGCATCATGCCGGGCTTCATCCACGCAGCGGGGAGCGTCGGTTTGATCTCGCGCAGCGGCACGCTGACGTACGAGGCGGTGTGGCAGGTGACGGAGCTCGGGCTCGGACAATCGACGTGTATCGGCATCGGCGGCGATCCCGTCATCGGCACACGCTTCCTCGATGCGCTTGTGCTGTTCAAGGATGACGACCGCACGGATGCCGTGATCCTCATCGGAGAGATCGGTGGGACAGCTGAAGAGGAGGCGGCAGCGTACATAAAGAGGAATTTCACGAAACCGGTCATCGGATTTATTGCAGGCCGGACAGCCCCGCCCGGCCGCCGCATGGGTCACGCAGGGGCGATAATCTCCGGGGGCAAAGGCACCGCCGCGGAGAAAATGGCTGCATTGAAAAAAGCCGGCATCCACGTCGTCGAAAGTCCGGCAATGATCGGCGCGATGGTGCAGAAGGTCCTGGGAAAAAAACCGAAAAAGAAGATTGTCGTTATCTCAACAGGGAAGAAGAAGCGTGGAACAAAGCCCTCGAAACGATAAGCACCGTTCTCCAATTCTCCCAATGCACCAACATCTAACATCGAATACCTGATCTTCAATCCGCAATCCACAATCCGAAATCCACAATCCGAAATCCCCATGTCCCACTCCCCCGCATTCTTAAAACTCGTCGACGACGCCAAAAGCCGCGTCAAACAGACGATCCCCGAAAAAGTGAAAGAGCGGATCGAGAAAGGTGAGAAGCTCCTCCTCGTTGACACACGGGAAGATAACGAATGGGAGAAAGGTCATATCAAAGGAGCAGTCCATCTCGGCAAAGGGATTATTGAAAGAGACATAGAAGCGAAGATACCCGATAAGAACCAGGAGATAATCCTGTATTGTGGCGGCGGATTCCGC
>DASYTP010000155.1:0-13169 GCA_036002145.1 Bacteroidota bacterium
GAACAAGGAACAAGCGGTGAACTTTACGGTTTCCACGAAAACGGGAGAGCAATGGGTAAAACAGATTCGATTGACCGTCTCTCCGCCCGAAAAGTTTGAGCTCTTCCAGAACTATCCGAATCCGTTTAACCCGACGACAGTTTTCAGTTTCGAGTTGCCAGTTTCCGGTTTTGTAGCGCTTAAAGTATTCAATCTGCTAGGAGAGGAAGTGGCGACAATTGTGGACGAACAGCAGGAGGCCGGTTACCACGAAAAGTCATGGGATGCCCGCCAGAACGCGGGCGGGCTGGCGGGCGGATCCCCCAGTGGAGTCTATTTCTATCAACTATCCTATGTCGATAGGCAAGGCAAGCCAATGCTTGAAAGAAAGCGGATGGTTTTGCTGAAGTAAAGCCGTTCCCCGGTAAGACCTCCGATTTCTCCAGGAAAGACCTCCGAGTTCTCCTGGAAAGACCTCCGAGTTCTTGCCTCGTCAGTCCCCAGTTAGAACTCGGAGGTCTGGCAGAGCTGAACTCGGAGGCCTAACGTAGATTTACCCCCCTACCTCCTACTTTACTTGCTTTTCAAACCGATAATCTTTACCTTGATTTACGATCTTTTGACTACAAATCTCTAAGAGGTAATTATGGCGGAAGAAAAAAGCGGACTTGCGAAAGGATTGCTTATTGGATTTATTGCGGGGGCGGCTGCCGGCGCCATCACAGCGCTGCTGTATGCTCCAAAGAGCGGCAAAGAACTTCGATCCGATATCAAGCAAAAAGCGAACGACCTGAAGCGTGATGCGGGTGAGTATGCAAAGGCGGCTCGTTCAAAAGCTACAGACCTTCTCAATAAAGGGAAAACGCGCGCCGAACAGACGATCTCAGGAGTCTCTGAACAGACAGGACAGATCCTCAATGATGCCGATAAGATGTTGAACGATCTCAGGGAGCGTGTCACCGACGAAAGCGGACGCATCAAGACCGCGTTTCGTGCCGGGTCTGAGGCGTACAAAGCCGAGAAAGAACGACCACGTGGTTCTGAGTAGTAAGCCAAACAAGAGGACACCAAATGGAATCTGTTAATCTTGTGTTGGGTTTAGTGGGAATCGTGGCGCTTGTCGCAGTGTCGATATTGTGTGTGTATCTCATTACTGTTCTCGTCCGCATGAGAAGGGTTCTGGAAGTCTTCGAGCGGGATTTCAAGGAAATCAGCTCCAAGGCGATCCCCGTCCTGGAAAATCTCGAAGTGATTACCGATAGAATCAAGAACATCACCGAGACAATCAGTGAAGAGGTCGACGCAGTGAAACATTCGGTAGGTTCGTTGGAAGATATTATCGACAGCATCGTATCGTTCGAGCGCCGTGTACAGGAACGTCTCGAAGAGCCGCTGATGGGCGCCGTTTCAACCTTTGCCGCAATTCTCAAAGGCATCCAGGCGTTCATGGACCGGCTGCCGTTCGTTTCACGGCTTCGCGCACAGTAGATCTGGCTCATCCCAATAATTCTGCACCGTTATGAAAGAATATTCCGCGGAGCATATCCGCAACGTCGCGTTTGCCGGACATGGAGGAGCGGGCAAGACAATGCTCGCCGAATCCTGCCTGTTCACTGCAGGTGCAACAACCCGGTTCGGAAAGGTTGAGGAGGGCAACACCGTATCAGATTACCACCCCGATGAAATCGAGAGGCAAATATCCATCAACTCTTCCCTGATGTTCTGCGAATGGAAAGGAACGAAACTCAATTTCCTGGACACGCCCGGCTATACGGACTTCACAGGCGAGGTGAAATCCTCACTGCGTGTCGCAGATACCGCAGTCATCTTCCTTAAAGCGGTCGAAGGAGCAGAAGTTGGAACTGAGCTCGTGTGGGAATACGCCAGGGAGTTGAAAAACCCGGTCGTCTTCCTCGTCAACAAGCTCGATAACGAAAATGCTGACTACGATGCCGTTGTCAGTCTTGTCCAGGGGAGGTTTACCCACGATCTCGCTCCGATACAGTTTCCTGTCCGCCAGGGATTGCAATTCGATGCGATCGTCGACGTCTTGCGGATGAAGCTCCTGCAATTTGCCCGGGATGGGAAAGGAAAATACACGGAAGCGGAAATCCCGCCCGACTTGAAAGGCAAGGCGGAACAGATGCGCGAACACTTCGTCGAACAGATCGCGGAAGCCGACGAGGCATTGCTGAATTCGTTCTTCGATAAGGGAACCTTAACCGACCAGGAGATCAGAAACGGCCTTCGTTTGGGAATCCGGACCCGCAAGATTTTTCCGCTGTTGTGCGCTGCCGGCTCTCACTCGATCGGGGTGACTTCGCTCATGGATTTCCTCGCCGAGTTTTGTCCCCATCCCGCGGAAATGGAATCACCCGTCGGCGTGGCTCCCGGATCGAATGCCGACAATCACAAACCGATTCCGGTAAAGTGCGATGCCGGATCCCAACCAACAATGTTTGTTTTCAAAACTGTCTCGGAACAGCACGTCGGAGAGCTTTCGTTTTTTAAAGTCTTCTCGGGCACGGTTGCGCCCGGCATGGACCTGGTCAACGAGGCGAACGGCAAGACCGAGCGCCTGGCGCAGCTCTTTGTTATGAGCGGGAAGGATCGGAAAGAAGCCGGCCGTCTGCTTGCCGGTGACCTCGGCGCTGTTGTGAAGCTGAAGGATACTCACACCAATAACACGCTAAGCAGCAAATCGTTTCCGGTCACTCTTCCACCGATCCCGTTTCCCGAACCGGTCATCAGCATGGCAATCCAGCCGAAAGCCAAGGGGGATGAGGATAAGATCGCCAACGGCTTGCACTCTCTTCATGAGGAGGATCCGACATTCGTTATGAAGGTCGATTCCGAGCTTCATCAAACGGTCATCAGCGGCCAGGGGGAGCTTCACCTCGGCATCATAGTCAGGCGCCTCAAGGCAAAATTCGGTGTCGACGTCGACATGGTAGAACCGAAAATCCCCTACCGCGAGACCATCAAGGGGCGTGTGAACGAAGTTGAGTATAAACACAAGAAGCAGACCGGTGGACGGGGACAATACGGCCATGTCTGGATCAAGCTGGATCCTCTGCCCAGGGGTACCGGATTTCAATTCGAGGATGCGATTGTCGGAGGAGTAGTGCCAGGGCGATTTGTGCCTGCGGTGGAGAAAGGCATTATCGAAGGGCTGTCGACGGGCGTCATCGCCGGCTACAAAGTGGTCGATGTGAAGGTGACATTGTTCGACGGCTCGTATCACGACGTCGATTCGGACGAACACTCCTTTAAGATAGCCGGAAGAATGGCATTTAAGAAAGGCTTCAAAGAGGCGAAGCCGATTCTCCTCGAGCCGATCTACGAAATCGAAGTTACCGTCCCGGACGACTATATGGGGGACGTCATGGGAGACATATCGAGCCGGCGCGGGAAAATTCTCGGCATGGATACGGACGGTCATTCCCACCAGATCATAAAAGCGCTCGTTCCGCTGAAGGATCTTCACCGCTATTCGACGACGCTTCGCTCGATGACGCAGGGGAGGGGTATTCACCGGCAAAAATTCGATCACTACGAAGAAATGCCGCGTGAGATTGCAGAGAAGATCGTCGCGGAGCATTCGAAGCAAAAAGTGGAAGAAGAAGCGTAACACTCCCTTTGATCATGAGATCCGACTTCGCCGGCGTGGCGGAGGTCATTCATTCATTCGACCCCTGAAGCGCAATTCTAACATGGAAAGACTGTTTTCCCCCTGGCGCTCCAAATACATTCAGACATTCTCGCAACCCGGAAACAACAAGGAGGATTGTGTATTCTGTAAGGCGCATCAGGCCAACGACGATGACCTTCATCTGATCGTGACGCGCGGGA
Organism: Bacteroidota bacterium; assembly: GCA_036002145.1. Taxonomy (GTDB): domain Bacteria; phylum Bacteroidota; class Ignavibacteria; order UBA10030; family SZUA-254; genus DASYTP01. Next base: position 3,832 of record DASYTP010000155.1, read on the forward strand.
AGACATGTTTCGTCATCATGAATCTCTACCCGTACAATAGCGGGCATCTCATGGTAGTTCCCTTTCGCCATACACCGTCGATCATCGACTTGGGGGACGAAGAATCCCTCGAAATGATTACACAGATCAAAAAGATGATGAAAGCCCTGCAGGAGGTGTCACGACCTGACGGCTTCAATGTCGGTTCGAACGTCGGCAGGACGGCGGGTGCCGGGATCGACCAACACGTTCACTTTCACATCGTCCCGCGCTGGAATGGCGATTCGAATTTTATGCCGGTTCTCGCCGATACGAAAATTATTTCCGAGGATATGCAGGCAACGTTATCAAAACTGAGAAAAGCATTGTAACGTGAATTCCTCGTTTCCGACGAGATGCGCCAATTCCTTTCAAGAATTACCCCTCCGATTCATTAAACTTTTCCCTTCAGATTTCATCTAATTTACAGTGACGTGAATGGCGGTCAACGAGTCGAGTCACGGGCCAAGAACGGATCTCGAGCTGGTTGAGGACTTTCGCCGGGGCGACGTTACGGGTTTCAACGAGCTCGTTCGACGGTACCAGGAAAAAGTCTATTGGATAGGAAGACGCGTGATAGGGACGCACGAAGATGCAGACGACGTCGTACAGGACGTCTTCGTGCGGGTCTATGGAGCTCTGAAAGGGTTCCGTGGCGAGTCCGGCTTCTATACATGGCTGTACAAAATTTCGATGAACGTCTCGCTCAATGCACTCCGGAAGAAGCGAATAAAAGACTTTCTCCGTTATGACGAGACGGAAGAAGAGCTTGAGAGTGACGATGAGGGGCCGGACAGTCACGTTGAGCAGAAGGAATATGAAACGATTCTACAGCGGGCAATCGAAAGACTGCCTCCAAAGCAAAAGATGGTGTTTATGATGCGATACTATGACGAGATGCCGTACGAGGAGATGGCAAAGATCCTTAATAAATCAGTCGGCGGATTGAAAGCAAATTACTTTCATGCATTGAAAAAAATCCAGATCTATGTGAAGCGAGAATCCCATTGATGAGCTGTCGACACATACAACCGCTCCTTCCTGATGTGGTCGGAGGGAAAAGCCCCGCGGCGGAGGATTCACTGGTCCGGGAGCATCTTCTCCATTGCCCATCCTGCAGCGAGGAAGCCGACCGGCTGCGCCACTTGATCGAAGATATAGGCCGGCTGACGGCCGATGCTCCACCGCACGCCTACTGGACTTCGGTATTGCCCCGGATTCATTCCCGCATCGACGAGAGATCAGCAGGTCGGATCCCTGCATGGGCAACGCGTTTCGTTCTGCCTGCGGCCGCGGCACTTGTGATCGTAGCCTTTCTGGTCAATGGAGATATCCTGAACGGAACCGGTGAAATGCAGGAAATCACTACTTTGCTCCGTGGGCTTTCCGCCGAGGAAATTCAACAGGTTGCAGACCTCACGACATATAGTGCTGAGAACGTTGCCGTCGCCTCAGCCGACGAAGAGCCCCGGGTGTCCGCGGCCGACAAGGAAGTCTTGAAACAGCTGTTCGAATCCGAAGGGCAGAGCGATCACTACGCAGAGCTGGATGCCGACGAAGCTCTCGGTTCGGTTTCCGCCCAGGAGGAGGATGAGTTATTGGCAATGCTTCAGCAAGAACCGACGATCAACTAAATACAAAGGGACCCAGTTATGAAGTATTCATTCGTTTATCTACTCCTCATCATCACCATATTGGCCGGATCTGATCCGGCAAATGCACAACGCCGGCGGATCCCGCGGGACACGGAAAGGCGGCGACCGGAACGCGTGGAAAAATTCAGGAAGATGAGACTGATCGAGGTGTTGAAGTTAGGAGAAGAGGACGCCGTGCGGTTCATGGCTAAACAAACCGCCCATGAAGAAGTTCAACGTGGGCTGATGAAATCGCGTAATGAAGCCTTGAACAGTATCGAAGACCTCATGGGAGATAAGAAGGAAGATAAGAAGGATATTCAAAAGTATACCGATGAGGCCCTGGGTATCGACCAGAAGATCTTCAGTGAACGCCAGCGGTACCAGGAGGATGTCCGCAAAATGCTCACGCCTGAACAATTCGGTGAATTTCTCGTTTTCGAACGCAATTTCGGCCGCCAGGTAAAAGACGCTCTTCAGGAGATGCGTGACGAGCGGCGCGAGCGGAGCCGCTACTGAGTCCATTCGCACGATGTGAGAGTGAGCCTTTGTCGCATGTGTGACAAAGGCTTTCTTATTTGTAGAAGTAGCGAAAGGGTTGTATATTTTCAGCATGCGCAGAGTCTACCTGGATCACACTGCAACAACGCCCCTCGACCCGATGGTGTTCGAGGCCATGAAACCGTTTTTCACCGACAGGTTCGGCAACGCTTCTTCGATTCACTCCTTCGGACAGGAAGCCCGGGCTGCTCTTGATGAGAGCCGTGATCGTATTGCGAAGAGTATCGGCGCGCTGGCTTCGGAGTTGATCTTTGTCGGCAGCGGAACTGAGGCAGATAACGCCGCCCTCAAAGGCGCTGCATTTGCCATCCGATCTTCGAGCTCGAGAAACCATATCATCACGAGCAAGGGGGAACATCACGCAGTCCTGGACACATGCCGGTATCTTGAGCAGCACGGTTTCGAAGTAACGTATCTCGACATTGACCCGTGGGGGATGGTCGATCCGGAGCGGGTCCGTCAAGCGATAACACCGAGGACGGGACTCATCTCTATCATGCATGCAAGCAATGAAGTCGGGACAATTAATCCGATCGAAGCGATTTCACAGATCGCGAAAGAGCATTCAATTCCGTTTCATTCGGATGCCGTTCAAACATTCGGGAAGCTGCCTCTCACTGTGAAGACATTGGGCGTCGATTTGCTGTCGATATCCGCCCATAAGATTTATGGCCCAAAGGGGATCGGTGCGCTGTACATTCGCAAGGGAGTAACGATCGATCGCTTCATGCACGGCGGAGGACAGGAGAGGGGCAGGAGGGCCGGGACCGAGAATGTTCCCCTTGCAATGGGGTTTGCGGAGGCTGCGGTTCGCATGATCGACAGCCGCGATTCGGAACGTGTGCGACTGCAACGTCTGAAGGAAAGCCTGAAGGAGAAACTGAAGGAGCAATTTCCATTCGTGATTTTCAATGGGCATCCGACCGAATCACTCCCGCACATTTTGAATATTTCGTTCGATAGCTCGAAAGTTGAGATAGACGGTGAAGCGTTGTTGTTCAATCTCGATCTGCAGGGTGTTGCGGTGACCAGCGGTTCCGCCTGTACTTCCGGAAGTATGGAGCCATCTCACGTACTCCTCGCCCTCGGTCGCGACGTCAGGACCGCTAAGGCCTCAATAAGGCTTTCGATGGGAAAATCGACGACAGAAGACGAGATTGTATACACCGTCGATGTACTGAGAGATGTGGTTCGAAGGATTGCAAAAGTGATTCGCTGACCGTTGCCGTATTTTTCCCAGGTCCATCCTCGGCCCACATTTTTTAGTTTTTAATTTTTACTTTTGAACTGTTCTCTCCCACTCTCTCAGAACCAACCCAAATCTCAATCCGCGTTCGCTTACAATCACTGTCCGGAACCCGAAGTGCTTCATAGACTCATTCAATATCAGTACTCCGGCGGCGAGTATATCCGAGCGTCCTTCGGTCGCACCGGACAACGACAATACTTGCTGAGGACTCATGCGCGCGAGTTTCACAGTCCATTCCTCGACGACATTATATTCGATCGTGTACCCACTCACTCTGCTTACGTCAAACTCCCGGAGCTGCTGAGCGAGGCATGCGAGTGTTGTGGCCGTTCCTGCGACTGCGACGAGTCGGTATTGCTCGAAGCCGGGATTTCTCACCTGCGAGAATTCCTCGCGGATAAGTTGCACTGCACTTTCGATTTCTGCGGCTGTGGGGGGGTGGTGCTTGAAGTATCGCTCCGTCAGCCTTACCGATCCAATCTGAAAACTGTATCGCTGCAGCCGCTCGCCCCCGTTATGCGATGTTGAGTAAGGGAATGAAACTTCGGTGCTCCCCCCACCGATATCGAGAACAACAAGGGGCCGGGAAGTTTTTGGCACGCCGCTCACGGCTCCCCGGTAAGTCCACAATGCCTCCTCGTCACCCGGCAGCACTTCGACAGTTAGTCCCGTTGCCGACCTGATGTATTCGATGAATTCGTCTCTATTCGACGCGTCCCTCACCGCGCTGGTCGCAGCGGCGAGGATCTTCGCGGCTCCGAGTTGATTTGACAAATTCTTGTACTCATTCACGATCCAGGCCACACGATCAAATGACGCGACATGTATCATGTTCCTGCCGTCGACGTCCTTACCGAGCCGGGGGATGCGTTGAAGCTCTTCAACAGGGTGAATGATTCCGTTCTCGTCGATATCCGCGACCAACAATAGGACGGTATTCGTTCCGATATCGATGCACGAGATCCTCATGCGTTGATCCTGGTGACGAGTCCGATCCACTCATTCTCGCTCAGCTCATCTATCACCGTGAAATTCTTTTTGTCGAGTGCCTGTGCCATGCTGTCCCTGTCCTGCTCCAGCAGGCCCGATAGGAGGGCAACACCGTTCACGGTTAGTAACCTTCCGAACTCATCAAGATAATCGACGATGGTATTGAGTGTGAGGTTTGCAGTGATCAGGTTGAATGACCGGGACGTTAGCTGTTGCAGGGGAGACTTTGAAATCGCAACAAGATCCTGGACCTTGTTGCGCAGGACGTTTTCAGTGGCATTCTCAATCGACCAATCGTCGATGTCCATTCCTGTGGACGCTGACGCTCCGAGCTTCGCCGCGGCGATGGCGAGGATGCCCGTGCCCGTCCCGACATCCAGAACGTTCATCCCGGGTTGCAAGTATTGTTCCAATGAACGCAACGCGAGGCGAGTAGATTCATGATAGCCGGTACCGAAGGACATCTTGGGATCAATCTCAATGATAATCCTGTTCGATGGACCGCTGTAGGTGCACCAGGTCGGTTTGACCACAAGCCGCTCGCCCACTTCTACAGGCCTGAGAGTCCGTTCCCACTGTTCGTTCCAGTTCTCTTCCGAAAATTCCCGAAATTGAACGGCAGCATTCGTATGGATAGTCTCCAAAATCTTGTTGAGCCCGGACTCGATCGCTGCATGATTGCCCTTGTTCCAACCGGTCTGATCGAAATAGCAGAGGAGCGATGTATCGGTTTCCTGGAACCCTCCGCATCCCAGCTCGACCATCGCGGGAATAAGCAATTCTCGCTCTCCCTCACTCATCGTGATGGAAATTTCAAGGTACGACTTCATGCGGATTGTTACAGGAGGGGCTCAGTGATATCTGTAAATAATGTGCATCAAGACTTTGCCGACCGCTTCGAGACTCTCGGCGCTGCACTTGTCGGGCGTGTCCTCCGTTGTATGCCAGTAGCGGTTCGTGCTGTCGGGATAATTGAAATCGATGAGATCGACGGTCTTGATCCCCGCCTGGTTGAGGGGGACGTGATCGTCGCTTATGTCGCCGCGGTACGAGACATCGGCGAATTGGGGAATGTTCAATTCCAGCGCGGTCTTCCAGACAAGGTCGACGATGTCCGGAGCCCGTTCCAGCGAGAACCGGTCCTTTGGAATCCTGAGCTCCTTATCGCCGATCATGTCCAACAGGATACCGAAGGCCGGCGAAAATCCCGGCGGTAGGTTATTCGCAAAGTATTTTGCGCCGAGAAAATAGTACTTGAGGTCATGTTCGGTTCCGTAATCCTCTCCGTCGACAAACAGAATGTCGACTCCGACTTGCGGTGAGCTGACCTTCAATTGTCGGGCAATTTCCATCAAGACTGCAACACCGCTTGCCCCGTCGTTCGCTCCCACAATCGGCATTTCCTTCTTCTTAGGATTCTTGTCCTGGTCGGCTCGCGGGCGTGTATCCCAGTGGGCGATAAGGAGGATCCGGGTTGTCGCACTCAGGTTGAAGGAGGAAATGACGTTTGTCAGGTTAAGAATTTCTCCCTTGTATCCCGGTACCGTGAATGGTTGAAGGTTCACCGCGTCTGCAAATTTGGTCATTTCTGATTGAAGGTAATTCAAACAGTTGCGGTGACCGGCGGAATTCGGCAATCGCGGACCGAAATCCGTCTGGGCTGTCAAATACCTGAATGCGTTCCCTCCGTCGAATCGCGGAACTACGGATGGCTCTGTCACGCGTTCTGCTGAACGCGGAGTTGCATCTTTGGGCTTATCATTTCCACATCCAAGGATTGCTCCAATGATGAGAAAATGAGCAAGTTTAGATCTCATGATTTTTCCGGTGGATAGATATTGACTGAATCTACTAAAATCCCATTCCAATCGCAATGCAACTTTTTCCCCCTCCTGACGTTAAATGAGGCAAATACCGATCTCTCACTACGGAGTCTCATATGAACAAGTCATTCAGTCTCACGGCGAAACTGACGATTCTCGTCGGCTTTGCAGTCCTGTTCGGGGCAACAATGATTGCGCTCTCCATCAAGGAACGCCGGTCCGAATCGGAAGACAAATTTTCACGGGATAATCCCGATACGATCGAGAAGACGTTCACCGTGAGCAGTGGCGACAAGCTGGTGATCGATGCCGACGTTGGAGATATCAACGTCGTCGGTAACGAGGGAAAGGAATTAAACATCAAGGTATTGCAGAAGGGGGCGGAGGACCAGGTAAAAAAATATCACGTTACATTCGATCAGAATGGGAACGTAGTGACCGTTCGTGCCCGCTACGAAAAGCGATATTTCCATTTCTTTGACGATTCCTGGCTGGATGTTCGTTTTGAGGTTCAGCTTCCGAGGAATTTTAATCTCGATCTCCAGACGTCCGGCGGCAACGTGAATCTCGAAAACGTGGAAGGCACCATCCTCGGAGGAACCTCCGGCGGAGACGTCGACGTGGACAACGTGGCAGGTACGGTCAAACTCTCGACGTCGGGCGGTAACGTAAAAATGGTAAAGTCGACAGGGGAATTGAAATTCACGACCTCCGGCGGAAATATTCTCGGCGAGGACGTCGCGGGGGATATCCACGTCGAGACATCCGGGGGCAACATTACGTTCAGGCGGACGGATGCCGTCCTGTATGGAGAGACGTCGGGCGGAGATATCAGGGTCGAACTGAAAGGCAACAAGGGGATTGATCTATCGACTTCCGGTGGAAATGTGATCGTCAACCTTCCGAAAACCATTTCCGGCGACGTGAGCGCGGAAACCTCGGGAGGCGACGTTTCGTGCGACTTTCAATTCGCGGGTAAACTCAAAGAAGGATCTCTGCACGGCAAGATCAACGGTGGCGGGAATATGATCCGGCTCGAATCTTCGGGCGGAGACATCGTCATCCATTCGGTGGGATCCGACTTGAGCCGGGACGCCGATTCCGTCGAGTAGTTTTTGCGCCGGTCGTGGGGGGGCAGGAGGTTGTTGAAAAACCCGCGGAGGGAATCTGAACTCCTTCCCTCAACCCTAGTTTCCCGGACCCACACGATGACCCGCCAGGATCGCCATTATCCTGTTTTGAGCATTCCGCAGGGGTAAAATCTCTGCCGGGAAATGATTGCACAAAATGCTGCAGATCAGCATCTTCCCATCTGCCGTTGTTACATACCCCGAAAGTGCGCTCACACCTGTCAATGAACCTGTCTTGGCGTGGACGTTGGATTCCGCACGGGTGCCTTTCATCCGATTTATCAACGTGCCGTCGACTCCCGCAATCGGCAGACTCTCATAAAAGTGCTTGAACGTCGACGTCCGCTTGTATTGATCGAGCAATAATTTGACAAGCATATCCGGGGAGACTGCATTGTACCATGACAACCCCGAGCCGTCGGCGAGGATCATGTTCGACGTATCAATATTGGCGGAGCTCAAATACTGCTTCACGACCGATAGGCCGGTGCTCGCGGATCCGGGGATGTGGAATTCCTCCGATGCGATTGTTTTCAGCAACTGCTCTGCCGCAAGGTTATCGCTCGGCTTATTGATCTGGTGCAACACAGAATCCATTGTATGTTCGATCGCCGAGAGGGCAATCGTGCCCTTCGCCGTGTCGAGCCGTATAATACCGTGAACGGTGATGCCGCACTGAAGCAGCCGCTCTCTCAACAGCGTCAGGAAATACATCTCCGGTTTCCAGACGCTAACTCCGAATTCCCCGCTGCCCATGCCGGGCGCAAGTCTTCCCGAAATAATGATTGTGTTCTGGCCGCGCAGGCGAGTGACGTCGAGCGGCGGTAGGGCGGTATCCGGAGAAGTCAGCCCCTTGTTCAGAAGTTCGACATACGTTGTGTTCGGTTCTATGAGCGCTTGAACGCCATCGCCTGTTTTGTGTCCGGGTGCGACAACGATCTCCAGGGAATTGCTGTTGATTGTGAGGGGAGTGAGAAACGCCGCGTCTGTTGATGGCTCGTCGTCCCACATCCAACCCAGCCCCCAATACAGTGTATCAAAATAGGATACATCTCCGACGATATCCCCAGTAACGCGCCGGATTCCCCGTTGACGGAGCTGCCACGCGACGGAGTCGAGATGTTCGGTTCTTACAAGTGGATCCCCAACGCCTTTGACATGGATATTGCCTCTGAGTGTGCTGTCTTCGAGCTTCCCATCCGCCTGAAAAGTCGTTTTGAATTTAAAATCTGTCCCTAGAACGGCAAGCGCCGTCGCGGTTGTCAGCAGCTTCATATTTGAAGCCGGGTGGAAGAGTTTGTTGCCGTTGCGTTCGTACAAAACTCTGCCGTCGTCGGCAGAAATAATCTTCATGCCGATGAAGCACGACGCCAGAATTGAATCGTTGAGGACGCCATCGATCGAATCTTCCAATACAGTGCCCGGCGTCTCGTGCGAAGCCCTCTCCCTTCCGGAAGTAGAGAGGGTTGAGGCGCTAGAACAGCCGCATAAGCCCGCCAGAACTGCGGAGACAATTATTGAGGTTGCGACTCTCATGGCGGGTCGGGAAGTTTGTTTAGGAAGTGAAAAATGGTTAGATTTGAACGATTATCTCATAATTACGCTCAGAAACGAAGCATGCTGAAACTAATAGCAAAAGTATTTCCAAGCAAATCGGAGAAAGACATTCGTCGAATTCTACCGCTCGTCGAGGAGATTAACAAAAATTTTGAACAATACCAAACACTCACCGACGAGGAGCTGAAGGGGAAGACGTTCGAATTCCGAAAGCAGATCAAAGGCGAGACGGAGGAAATCGAAGCCGAAATAGCCGCTACAAAAGAGCGGCTAAAAACCGAGCAAGGCTTGTCGATAGAGGACGTCCGGCAAATCGCCACGGAGATTGAGGAACTGCAGAAGACTCTCGATGAAACGACGGATGAAATCCTCGATA
>DASYTP010000156.1:0-8606 GCA_036002145.1 Bacteroidota bacterium
TTCCCCACTTTTTCGCTCAGGTAATACTTGTGAAGCATAATGTCGAGATACAACGAGGCCGCGGTCCGCTCCGGAAAATCGTCCAGAATGGAGAATTCACCGAACAGCATGAGTACCGGCTTGAAGACATCGAGGTACCAGTCACGCGCTGCTTCTTCGATCGTGATCTCTTTCCCATCCCGCTCGCTGAGATACCATTTGTGTTCATAGATGTGCTGGAGCAGTGCCTTGGACTGTCCGCGCGCCTGGAACGGTCCGAGCAGCTTGTCGACGTCGATGCTGGTGATCACTCCAAACGTCTGTTCTTCCCGCTCGATCTCGAAGAGGTCGCGGTACCTCGCGAGGATGTACAGCTTGTCTTCCTCCGTCATGAGCGGGTCGCGGAGTGTGCCGCTTGCTTTGAGATCAGCCTCCGTCCAGGCCATCGACTCCAAAAAATTCTCCACGTCGGCGAGGCGCATCGGCGTGGAAAGCTGCGGTTGGAATTCGACGGTCTCGGCATCGGCGAGCACCGCCTGCAGCACCGTGCGAATGCCTACCTCCGGGAGATGTTCCTTCGCAAACACCATCATCATGTTCGACAACGATGCATCGCCCCAGTAGACTCCCTTGCAGTGCAGCTGCACGAAAAGCCGGACGATAGTATCCCACATCCGCAGGCGGTTCGTTTTCCGGAACGCACGCCTGAAGAGATAATAATGTGGGATCGAGTACTCGAGCAGCTGCGTGATGACATAGCCCGTCGACCGCCGCTCGAGCTGAGCGCCGACCTCCGTCTCCACCGCGGCCACGCCATCGTCGCGGACCACTGTACCGATCGGCAGCAGGGTCGGTATACCGGCGCGCCTGAGACGCGTGTACGAGGAGAACTCTTTCTCTGCCGTTTCAGCAGATGTTTCCTTGATCGCAAAGGCCCTCCGACGTATCCTTACGAACCGTACCGTATGACGGGAAAGTCCGGACTTAACCGGTATGAATCTCGCCTCATGATTCTTCCACTCCGCCAGCGGCTTATACCACGGCATCCGCTGGAGAAAAGGGAGATCGCCCTTCTCAACCGAGATCACGATGGAGGAACGGGAAGCCGGGAACACGGGGGGCTGGAAATGACCGACCTTGCTCGAACCGCCGGGAATGGGTTCGGCAGAAGCGACTTCAGATATTGGGGTCGATTGGTCGTTTGGCATTTTCCTTAATCCACGAAAAAAAGATTCACCGTGGTAAGGTAGGGGATGAGAGGCTTGATTACAAACGCAGAGAAATCGGTTGTAAATACAGCCCCTTCAGCTCTCGTTTCCACCAGGCGCCTGTGGCTCTCCGTCCCTCCATCGTGGTGAAGTGATACTCGTACAGCATTGCCCGGATGTAGCGCGGCGGCTTTTGAGGAAAAGGATTCTTCTCCAGTAGATCGAGAACCGCGGGGGTGCCTTGTAATAAACGAACACAGAAATTTACAAACCAAGGATTGTGCCGGTAGTCGCCGAGCGCAGCGAACCACATCTGCCAGTCGAGGCGCGGCTGGTGCGGCTCAACCCACGGCGGAGCACGCATCACGTCTCCCGGTTTGTACCTGAATTCATATTCCATCCACGTCGTCCCGTCATTGCTCCCTTCAATCATGATCTCGTTCCGCGGGTTCGTCATTACGCGGAACAGGCCGTAGCTGTTCACAACAACCAGCGGAGACGCCCAGCGCGATATCGATTGGATGGGCTCGGGCACGCTTCCACGTTTAGAGAATAATTCAACCCACCGGGCGACGTTTAGCACGATGATGACGCAAGCAAGGAAGGCCATACCGACCCGCAACAATTGTGATCGTACAAATGGAGTTTGCGGGATCACCGTGATTCGCCGCGGCAAGACCTTTCTCAGTGCCGCATCATCAAGCAACAGCACGCATAATGCGATGGCAAGAAGATTGAAGAATGTATAGTTGCCCGAAACCATGATCAACACCATCAGCAACACGATGGCGCCGCATCCGACGAACCGGGGTCTCCGTGGCAGAAGAACCAGGAACGGGCTTCCCATTTCGATGGCGAACATGACGGCACAGCAGCCGATGTGAGCCCATTCTGGTAATTGATGAACATACCATGAAAGCGGTGTCGGTATTGGCTGCGTCTCGTAGTGAACGGTCAGCGCCGTGAGCTTCCACCAGAAAGGATCGTTTGTGGCAAGCTTGACATATCCTGAGAAGAACATCAGTCGAACGAGGAGCAATCGGAAAAGCCACAAGGTTATCGTCGAAGGCGGAGAGGCGTTCGAGATCCGCGATATCAATTGCGGTGGGGCGAAGAATATCGCGAGGAACCCGGTTTCGAGCAACAGGATGTCCCATTGAAAAGAGAGAAATGTCTGCCCTGCGTAGAATAGGGAAAGATAAAGTACCCACAAAAGCGCTGCGACAGCTCGTTGGGCGACGCCAACGACCAACGCCACCGACAACACTGCTCCTCCCCAGCACAGGAATTGCAAAAAGCCATCGCTTGCGCTGAGCCACGCCAGGGTCGGGAATTCCCAATAGCGCTCGGCGCCGACATTGTCCCGAACAAGCTGCAGGTAGTCCTGGATGGGGAGGATCCCCTCCTTGCCGACGAGCCCGGAAATCTGCAAGCCGAGCGAGACGAATGCGATCAGATAGATGATTCCGAGCATCCGCAGAAATACCCAGCGCGTCAGAACGCCGGAAGACCCGCGTTGCGAAAGTATCTGTTTCCCCCACAAGAGCCGCGTGACCTTGTAGGCGGCATCCCGGTGGCGGGCCAGGAAGCGATAACAGAATTCGGTGATCGTCGACGTTCCAGGAATCTTGTTATACGCCCAGAGCATCGATCGCTTTCCGGGATTACATGCAAGTGATTGGAACACTGCATGCGCACCTTTTAGTACGATTCCGCGTTCGGTGATGAGATGGACAGAGCTGGCAAATTGTTCACGCGTTATCTGAGGATAACGATCTGCAGCCTCCTGGTACGGCTGATATGAAACGGCGTCACCTGTCAGTTGCTTCCAATAGTCGATCCAGATGACGCAGAAGCCGCAGTCACCGTCGTAGATCATGAGAGGCTTCTTATCGGGATCGGATTGCATGAATGGTCGTCATCTTTCGAAAGATTGAAAAAATTGGAACTCCGTCAGAGCGGGATGGCGCCAGTCCGCTCAGGGTGACAAACATGGGGATATTTCAGAAGTTTCGATTCAGGATTTTACCCATAACTTTTGTATCGCATCCAGGTAATTCCTCGGTTCCGACAACACCTCTTTATACGTCCTCTCCCCCATGATCACATCCGTCATCGCCTCGGCAAGCCTCTGCCCGTAGCGTCGAAACATCCAGGTGCGGATCCGAGGATGGTACAGCAGACGTGACAGGCGAGAGCCGAAACGCAACTCCGGAAGAATGGAGGACGACAGTGCGTTTTCGTAGAGTGATCGAACGTCAACCGGATCCATTTTGCCGTCGATGATGGCCGCTGCAGCAAGCTGTCCGCTGCGGATCGCAAATGAAATCCCTTCGCCTGTCACGGGATCGACCAGTCCCGCGGCGTCGCCGACGAGCAGCACGCGATGCCTGACGAACCCGTCTTCTCTCGGATGAAGCGGAATCACATAGCCATGACGCTCGACGCCTTCTTCAAGTCCAAGTCCGAGAAGACTGAAATACATTTTGATCGACGCGTTGAGATTAGCAGATTCAGGCTTGATGGTCAAAGCTCCGATCGAGAGATGATCGTCCTTCGGAAACACCCAGGCGTACCCATACGGAATAATACCAAAGTCGAATCTTGCACGTTGCTGAAACTTCCACAGCGTGCCGCCGTCCGCGAACGTCTCGTACTCGAGCGCAGGAGCAACACGTAACGGCTTACGCCAGCCGGACTTGCGTGCGATCGTGCCCGTCGCACCGTCGGCTGCGATGAGGTAGCGCGCAGTGAATTCTCCGTGAGTCGTTGTGAGAAATACGCAATCTGCTTCCTGCCGGATTTTTTCGACTTCGCACCCAGGCAATAGGCGAGCTCCTGCCTTTCGGGCGCGTGTGAGGAGAAACGCATCGAACTCGTCGCGCATGACCATGCTGATGATCGGCTTCTCGCGATTCACAATAAAATGAAGACCGGCATCTATGCAATTCATCTCCGCGGCGAAACACGATTGCTTCACAACGCCATCGAGAGCGAACGGAAGAGCACGCACCGCACGATGCACCACCCCTCCGCCGCACGTTTTGTATCGCGGAAATTTCGCTTTATCGATTACAATAACGCGTAGACCTCCGGCAGCTAATCCCAGTGCAGCCGACGATCCCGCCGGCCCGCCCCCAACGATACTGGCATCGAAATGTGATTGTGGAGATGTTTGCATGATTGGCACGCCGGCACCACTAGGACAAAGGTACCGACTAAAGAAATAAATTCAAAGGTTGTGATTTGATGAGAAAACGGGGGAAAAATGAATGAGGATCCCCGAAAATAGCCGAAATAGCTATGTAAAGCATACTTGACTGTTTGTAAAGTATACCATATCTTATGTCCACATTTTGCTCACACACAGGAGTTCGCATGGAACAAACATTCACCAAGTCAAGAAGTTTCGGAGGCTGGTTCTTCGTCTCTGCGATTGCATTTATACTTTCATACTTCGTCGCGCGAGGAGCGCTTGAGCGCGAAATGGCGACCGCGTGGCGTGTGGTTTTCGCACTCATGCCGATACCATTCTTTGTGTGGTTCCTGTTGAAGTTCATTCACAACGTAAGAAATGCCGACGAGCTGGAGCGGCGAATAGATCTTGAAGCACTGGCAATAGCGTTCCCGCTTGCCCTTGTCATGCTCATGATTCTTGGCCTGCTTGAGGTCGCCGTGCCGCTAAATCCGGACGACTGGAGCTACCGGCACGTATGGTATCTCCTGCCGTTGTTTTATTTTGGCGGAATGGCGATTGCCAGGAAGAGGTATCTATGACATCGCAACCAGGCAGACCGGAAAAAATCGACATTTTCGACTTGATCGCCGCCATCCTGTTCGGGGTAACGTTTGTCCTTGTTCCGGTCGCGCTCCGCGCATACCCCGTTCAGCCAGTTACTCGTGTCGCGGTCGCACTCGTTCCGCTGGTTTTGATGTTATCTCTCACCGTGCTGAAATCCTGTACCCACGATGCCTTCCCCGATTGGGAGGGCGCACAATGGATCCCCGACGGATTGGGAATGTTCCCATTTCTCTATGTGCTTAGCTCTCTCATTGTTCGGAGACGCTATTCATGAAAAATCGCCTCAGAGTGCTTCGCGCTGAAAGGAACTGGTCCCAGGCGGAATTAGCTGAGCGGGTGGCAGTCTCCCGTCAGACCATCAATGCCATTGAGACGGAGAAATACGAGCCGAGCCTGGGCCTGGCATTTAAAGTTGCAAAACTCTTCGACATGCCGATCGAAGAAATTTTTGAAGCCAATGAACCGGCATGATCCTCATGTACCAATCCCTACAGCGCGGGTTATCTCCTCCAATTTGTTTTTCGCGGCGATGAGCCGTTCTCTCACCGATGCCGCCGGATGTAATTTGCACCGCAGCGACAGCTGCTTGCCCGATTGCGCCACGGTCGTTTCCGTCACGTCCCGATCCGCGATCTTTTTCATCAGCCGCTGGAACGGAACGTCGGGCTGGTCGGTTGTTCCGTAGAACTGCGCGTTTGATTCTTCAGGTAATGAAATCGTCATCAACGTGGCATTGATGGAAATTCTCGGAAATCCGGCGCGTGAAGCCGCCAGCCGCAGCTCCACAAGCTGCAGAAGATTTTCCACCTCCTCCGGGTACTCGCCAAAGCGATCCTGAAGCTCCGCGCGCATAGCCGTGAACTCATCGACGTTCACCGCCTTGTACACCCTCCGATAAATGTCCAGGCGTTCCGTGTCCGATTCAATGTAAAATTCGGGAATGAGCGCCTCGAGATCTGATTCTATGACAGCCTCTGCGGATTGCGGATTGCGGATTGTTGAAGCGGAGCGGAAATCCCGCGTGGAACGCGGGACGGATTGCGGATTTGAGGCAAAGATTCCCATGAATTCACTCTCCTTGAGCTCTTCGACCGCTTCGCGAACAATGCGTTCGTACATCTCGAAGCCCATCTCCATGATGAAGCCCGATTGCTCGCCGCCGAGGAGGTTGCCGGCTCCACGAATCTCGAGATCGCGCATTGCAAGGTTGAATCCGGACCCGAGCTCGGTGAACTCCTCGATCGCCTGCAACCTGCGGAGCGTCGTCTTCGGCATGACGCTGATCGGCGGCGTGAGCAGATACGCATAGGCCTGCACATTCGATCTCCCCACACGACCCCTGAGCTGGTAGAGCTCCGCCAGCCCGAACGTATCCGCGCGGTTAACGATAATCGTGTTTACGCTCGGGATATCCAGCCCCGACTCGATGATCTTTGTGCAGATGAGAACGTCGTATTTCTTCTCGAGGAAATCAAGCATCGTCTTCTCAAGCTCATGCCCGGACATCTGACCGTGAGCAATGTGAACCCTTGCCTCGGGGACATGCTGCTTCACCTGCCCGGCGATCGAGTCGATATTATGCACGCGGTCGTGCACAAAGTACGCCTGGCCGCTGCGATGAAGCTCACGCAGGATCGCTTCGCGGATGATTTCCCAGTGTATCTGCCGGCCATGCGAGTCCGCCGCGATCAACTCGGTGATGATCGGGAGGCGGTTGCGCGGTGGCGTGGCGATGAGCGAGAGGTCCCGGGCGCCAATAAGCGAAAAATGCAGCGTCCGCGGGATGGGAGTTGCCGTCAGCGCCAGCGTATCGACGGAGGCTTTCAGCTTCCGGAGTTTCTCCTTCGCAGTAACACCGAAACGATGTTCTTCATCAATTACCAGCAATCCCAAATCCTTGAAGGCAATGTCTTTTGAGAGTAACCGGTGTGTTCCGATGATAATGTCGACCGATCCCTGTTGTAATCCGCGTACGACACCGTGCTGTTCTTTCTTCGACTTGAACCTCGTGATATTCTCGATGCGCGTCGTGTAGCGTGAAAGCCTGTCCTGAAAAGTGTTGTAGTGCTGCAGCGCAAGTATGGTTGTCGGCACGAGTATGGCGACCTGCTTTCCGTCCATCACCGCCTTGAACGCTGCACGGACCGCGACCTCAGTCTTGCCGAAACCGACGTCCCCGCACACTAATCGGTCCATCGGCGAGGTATCTTCCATGTCGAGTTTAATATCGGCAGTTGTCTTCGCCTGATCCTCCGTATCCTCGTACATAAACGACGCTTCGAGTTCTTTCTGCCAGTGCGTATCGGGCGAAAAGGCGTATCCCTTCTCGAGTTTCCTCTTCGCGTAGAGCGCAATGATATCGCGTGCAATGTCCTTGATCCGGCGTTTTGCTTTCGCCTTTGCGCGTTCCCACTCGGCGCCTCCGAGCTTATTGAGTGCAGGGACGTGCCCATCCTGCGACGAGTACTTCTGAACGCGATCGACAAAGTTAAGATTCACATACAGCACGTCGTTCTCCAGGAAGAGCAGTTTCATCACCTCCTGCGCGACGCCGCCGACCTTGAGTTTTTTCAGTCCATCAAACAATCCGATTCCGTGGTCGACGTGTACCACATAGTCTCCGGGTTTGAGCTGCTGCAATTCCTTTTGTGAGAACCCTTTGAAGCGCCTGCGTTTGGCGAGTCCGCGTCTTTTCAGCCGGCCGAATATTTCGTGCTCGGTGAATAACGCCAGTTTTGCAGAGTTAAAGATGAATCCGGAATGGGGACTCAGAGACAAAAACTCGGGGTGGATGTTAGATGCCCGAAGTTCGATATTCGGCGGGACAGCGTTCATTGCTTCATCATCCTTGAAACCCGGCCCGCCGGCATCCGGCGAGGTGATGACGTCTTCAATCAACTCCTTAAGGCGGATTGATTCTTGCGTGGTGTCGCTGGTGAGATGAATTTCATAGCCTTCACCGGAGAGTTTGGAGAGAACTTCGACGAGCATGTTGATGCTGCCATTGAAGGCGGGCTGGGGGGTAGATCGAAAGCAGATCTGCGATTTGCGATTTGCGATTTGCGATTCGGCCGAAGTGACAAAGGAGTTAAGGATGAGAGGAAATTGCCTTGCCCGGGAGAGAATTTCATGGGCAGAGAAGATTCCAACCGATGCCTCTTCGGTTTGCTCATTGATCTCTCGTTCGATTACCGAGGGCTCATCAAGAATGATCAGAGAGTCTTTGCCGAGATAATCAAACAGGGAAGCATCCGGCTCACCAGCTGTCGCCTCGGGAATCTCAGAAAGTGTGGAGAGGTCCCCGGGATCTCTGGAAAGGGCCGGGACGATACTCGTCGACTGCAAATCACGGATCGATCGCTGTGAGAGGACGTCGAACTCCCGGATAGACTCAATCGAATCGCCCCAGAACTCGATCCTTATCGGATTCTCACCGACATAGGGAAACACATCTATGATCCCGCCGCGTACGGCGACGTCGCCGTAGCTTTCGACGAACTCCTTCCGCTCGAATCCGAGGTCCTGCATTCGCAGGAGCAGCTTTTGAAAATCATAGTCTTGCCCGGAGGTTAATTCAAAGATGCTTCCCGCGAACTTTTGGGGCTGCGGAATTTTTG
>DASYTP010000157.1:0-8637 GCA_036002145.1 Bacteroidota bacterium
CGACAGCAACCAGCCGGACGATGGTCGGATCGATATCCATCATCTCACCGAAGCCGCCGCATACTCCGGCAATTTTCTTATTCGTAACGGATAAATAAAGGTGCTTCATTGCTTGTCCCTCCAATCTGGAATGTGTAAATATAGTAATGTTTTGGCGATAGTCAAAACTGAGGAAGTATGTGAGTATGTGAGTATGTGAGTATGTGAGTATGGGAGTATGGGAGTATGGGAGTATGGGAGTAGTTTCGTATATTTGTATGCTGCGTTATGGCGCACAAATGTTCAACCATACTCACGCACCGAGTCCGGCATACTACCTACTACCTACTACCTACTACATACTGCATACTACCAACTGCCATGATCGTCCTTGTCCTGAACTGTGGATCCTCATCACTGAAGTTTCAAATCATCGAAACCGATCTCTCGCTGATCGAGAAGAATGCCGATAAACGGCTGGCTGCCGGCGTCATCGAGCGTGTGGGAAGCCAGGCGCTTATTGCATTGCAGTCGGCCGGCAACCCGAAAATCCGACAGGCCGCTCCGCTACGGGATCATCGGGCGGCTCTCGATTATGTTTTACGTTGGATTGTCTCGAAGGATTCACGAATTGCCAACATCGACTCGCTTGCCGATATCCACGCCGTCGGACACAGGGTCGTGCATGGAGGCGAGAAGTTTACACGATCGGTGAAGATCACCGACAATGTCATCGAGGAAATCGAGGACAACATCGAGCTGGCGCCATTGCACAACCCGGCGAACCTGAAAGGCATCACCGCGGCGAGGGAGCTTCTCGGCCCGGGAGTGCCACAGGTGGCGGTATTCGACACGGCGTTCCACTCGACCATGCCCGAGACTTCTTATCTCTACGCGATACCGTACCAGATGTACAGGCGACACCGCATCCGTCGATACGGGTTCCACGGCACCTCGCACCGCTACGTCGCGTACCGGTATCGACAGCTCATGAATATCAAGCGCGAAGAAACGAACATCGTCACGCTGCACCTGGGGAACGGGTGTTCCGCGTGTGCAATAAAGCATGGCGATTCGCTCGATACCTCAATGGGACTCACACCGCTTGAAGGCCTGGTCATGGGCACGCGCGCGGGAGATATCGACCCTTCGATCCTTGAATTCATCCACCACAAAGAGGGAATGTCGCTGCCGGAGATCGACACGATGCTCAACAAACAGTCGGGCCTGCTCGGTATTTCAGGGCTGACGAACGACATGCGTGAGCTGCTCGACGAGGAAAAAGAAAAGCAGGACCGGCGAGCGACACTCGCCATTAATATTTTTTGCATGAGGGTGAAGAAGTACATCGGTGCGTATCTAGCGGAGATGGGTGGGGCCGATGCGATCGTGTTTACGGGAGGGATCGGCGAAAACAGTCCGATCATCCGCGAGCGCATTTGCGCCGGACTCGGATGGATGGGATTGACGCTGGATAAGAAAAAGAATTCTTCGACTATGCATGGAAAAGAAGGCGTTATCTCATCGAAGGGATCAAAACTGAAAGCGTTCGTGATTCCGACTAATGAAGAATTGTTGATTGCAAGAGATACGGTGAGGACTGTGAAGAATGTGCCGAGGAGATGGTGAGGGGGGATTGCGGATTGCGGATTTACGATTGCGGATTGTTGAAGCGGAGCGGAGATCCCGCATGGAGTGCGGGACGATTGGCGATTTGCAATTGGCGATTTGCAATTTGCAATTTGAGAGGAGGGCTTTTGACTTTTCTGGATGTTAGGTCTCTCTCAAGTTTTCATTTTCTGCATGCATCTTTATTTCTTTGCGAGCGTTTTCAAGAACCATATAATATCCCTTCTACTTCTCCTCTTATCAGGCAAAGCCGACGGACAGTCACATCCGCAGATTCGAATGGAGGGCAAAGTCAGGATCGCCGAGGCAATCAACATCTCCAAATTCTTGGTTCAAAGGTTTTTTATCGCAAATCTACATCGAAAAATATTCTGATGAGTTTCAGGAATGATCCGGAAATTCGATACACAACAAGTCCGAGACAAACCCTCGCATCAATTTCCATCCCCGCTCTGTTCGACCCCGAAGGGGTCAGATATTAGAGGGTTGGGACGAAGTCCCAACCCAACAAACTCCACAACCCCGCTGCGCATATCAAGCGTAGGGAATTGTCACCTCGTGAGTCATAAAAACATCTTAGCATACTTCGCGTTCCGCGAAATTGGTTTGGCGTATTCTCAGGTTGGATTTGATGTCATGGTTTGCCCTCAGTTGCGTCTTTTTTGCACCTTCTCCGTCTCTTATGATGAAGGCCCAATAGGGGGTTCCGGAAAAATTCACTATCATAGGAGATATCACATGAACATTACCAATCGAACACCGCCAACCCGTGAGATCGAGATCGAATTACTCGCGCTCGACCTCGATACCTGCACACGGTGCGTGGGGACATTGACAAACATTGAAAAAGCAATCGGAGTGGCTGAACAGGTGCTGCACGCCACCCACTCTCACGTTCGTGTTCAGAAGATTCTGATTGAATCGGAAGAACAGGCGCTTAATCATAAATTCGTGACCTCTCCAACGGTTCGAATAAGCGGACGAGACATGGCGTTTGAAACGCTGGAGAGCCGTTGTGACGATTGCACAGACCTGTGCGGATGTGACGAAGGCACAAAGTGTCGTGTATGGCGCTATCAAGGGCAGGAGCATAACGAAGCTCCGGTCGGGCTGGTGTTGGAGTCGATTCTCCGCGAAGTGTGCGGCGACGCCAACGGACCCGTGTCCGATGTGGCGGCGTATACCGGCGCGCCTGAGAACTTGAAGCGGTTCTTTGCAGCTAAATCTGCAAAGCATATCATGGCAACATCATCTTGCTGCTCATCGGCGGAGCAGGAACTGTGCTGCGAGCCATCCGCGAAAGCAGCATGTTGTGAGAATCACGAGGCGGGAAGTTGCGGCTGCAGGTAAGCATGGCTGAAAGTACCGAACTGATCTGGCAATCGTTTTCCGACCGCATGCGCGCCTTCATTGCGCGGAGGGTGAACAATGAGGCGGACATCGAGGATATTCTCCAGGATGTATTCGTCCGGATTCATCAACGTCTCGGCACCTTGAAGCGTGCCGACCGCCTTCTGCCGTGGCTCTTCCAAATCACGCGCAACGCCATCGTCGACTACTACCGGTCGCCGCGAAGGCGGCGTGAAGTTCCGCTGGAGCTCACTGCGGACATGGAGATTGAACGAAACCAGGATCAGCGCATTGTTCCTGAAACAGCGCTAGATCCGGATAAAGCCCGGAAGGAGCTTTCTACTTGTCTCCGCCCGATGATTGATCGGCTTCCTGTCGATTATCAGAAAGCAATCTCCCTGGTGGCGCTGCAAGGCATCAGCCAGCAGGCCGCAGCCCAACAACTCGGGTTATCGCACTCCGGCATGAAATCCCGTGTGCAGCGGGGACGCGAGAAGCTGAAAATCATGATGGATCAGTGCTGCCATATCCAAGTGGACCGTAATGGCGGTATCATCGACTATGAGACGAAGAACTCATCCTGTCAATGTCAATGAAGAGCAAGTTCCCATCTAACGAGCATTGAGACCCTTCGCTCCGCTACTAATGACAAATTGAAACTTTTGACACAGACTCGGAGAGGTTTCGGGTTGGAGGGTTGGGTGTTTCAAGATTCAGGTTTCGGGTTTGGAGTTCCGGGTTCGAGGATCCAAGATCAAGGATCGAGAATCCAGCATCAAGCATCCAGGATCGAGGATCGAGCATCCAGCATCAAGCATCAAGCATCAAGCATCGAGGATCCAGCATCGAGGATCGAGTAAGCGCCTCGCGCCACATCCAGGACGAGACACTGTTTACTGTTTACTGTTTCCAGTTGACTGTTTACTGACTACTGAGTACTGCCTACTGATTACTGAGTCTCAGCCAGCAGCTCCTCAATCTGTCCGCTCATCAGCTTGATAAACTCCTCCCCGTTACCACCAAACCCGATGTGCTTGTATTGTATCTTGCCGTTCCGGTCGATGACGAATAAGGAGGGGATGCTCCGCACGCTGTAGGAGTAGCTGATGCCGTCATCGTAGAGGATTTTCATCGAATACTTATACTTCTCGATGAACGGCTTCACCGGATCGCGGGGATTATCGGTGCTTACCGAGAGGAATTTGACATCGGCATTGGGCGCATACTTCTCTGCGAGCTTCTGCAGGTGCGGCATCTCCCGGAGACAAGGTCCACACCAGGTCGCCCAGAAATCGAGCAACACCACCTTCCCGCGGAGCGAGGAAAGCAGAAGAGAATCGCCGTCGATGGAAATAAGTTTGAAGTCCGAGGCCACCGGAGCGTTGGTTTTCTTCAGTTTCTCTATGATCGTCGTCGCCTCGCCTTCGGATCCGATCAGCCTGACCAATTCCTTCTTCATCGCTTCGTTGTCTTGATAGGAGAGTCCATTCGACAACCATTTGACGGCATTAGGTTTGTCCTTCTCTTCCTGAAAGATTGAGGCAAGCTTGAAATTCGCGTCGAACACATGTTCGGTTGCCGTTCCCACGGCAGCCTCGGATAGATATTGCTTCGCCTCCGCGTACTTTTTGAGATTCAGATACGTCCTTCCCACGTCGTAGGCAACCCAAACCCGGTAGTTGTTTGCAACTTCCTCGAGCTGGTGATCGGTAATGGGCGATCCAACGACGAGCGTATTCAAGGCATTCTCTTTTTTGCACACGGCGTAGGCACGCTCGAAAAGCTTGAGGGCGCGCTCGTCGTTTTTCAACGTATCAAAATAATACCGCCCCATCGTTCTGAGCACGTGCGCATCTTCCGTCTTCATCATTCCGTCCGCGAGGTCATTGACTTCCGATTCGCCTTTCTTTTTGGCAGCCTTCAGAAGAATGAACCACGCAGTTTGTCTTGCTTTTCGGTATTGCGCACCGGGCTTGGTGAGCACGTCGCGTGAGAGCAATAGCGCGGATCCCGGATTCATGCCATCAAGGGCAGTGAGTAATTCCGTATAAATTCCTCCGCTGAGCTCGTCATCTTCCGATAACGCGATGGCTTCGCGAAAGGCTGCGATCTTTGTCTCGACATCGGCAGACTGGCGGGCTTTCTCCAATCGTGTTTTGATGGCGGCCGTCGAACGGGGGAGGCGTGCATTCAGCAAGGTCTCAACGCGCGCGACATCACGGGATCTTCCCAATTTTTGGTACGCAGTTATGAGCTGCTGATATCCGAAGAGAAAGGTCGAATCCGCGGCGAGAGACTGTTCGTAGAATCGCGACGCCGTGGTGTAATCGCCTTTTGAGAAATACGGAAATGCCAGCGCGAGGTATGACCATGGATAGTCGGGCGCGGCCTCAACAGCCTTGTTCAGACATTGAATGGCGAACACCGAACGCGCGGAATCGGGCGCCGAGATTTGAATGAATCGTCCCAGAAGATAATTATAGACCGGGCTTTGCGGACTTCCTTCGCGCAATCCCTCGAAGATCTTTATGACGCTGTCGCGCCGATCCTTCAGACCATCCTGGAAATCACGGAACTTTTCCGTCGCGAAGTTCAGCTGCTTGCGCGCTTCCTCTTTTTTACCCAGCCTCGAGAGATTCATTCCCTCCGAGTGATATCGTTGCGCGAGTGCGAACAATGTGTCAGGATTTGTCAGTTGGGCTGAAGCCGCGGTGAGGAAACCCACCGCTGAAAGTAAAACAGCTATGATCTTCATAAAAACTCCAAACGAAATTGTTTTTCTATTTACCTTGCCTTCCCCTGTAGCCTCTGCCACATACCCAGCGGATGGAAAACGTCGATGAACGAAGCCCAAAGCTGCGGGAAGCGCCACGAGTCGGGACTGTGTACCAGCATTCACCTCCTCAATGTGAACATCGACAAAATATTTGACTTGCTCCCCCCGGAGACAGGCAGACACAAGATTTACCGCGTAGTTCTGGTCAGCTGATGTTCCCCGGCACTATCTTTCCCGATACACTTCTCTTCGATGATTAAGCGTGAGAATAACGATTGTTTGTTTGGTAAACTGATAGATCACCCTGTAATCTCCAATTCTCAATGACCATTTGCCATTCAGTGGACCGACAAGAGGCTTCCCAAGCTTCGGTTCACCCTCCAATAACCCAATTTTCGTTAAGACACGATCAAATAGTTTCGGCTGGGATCGCTCTAATGCTTGGAGGTCATTGACAGCGCGTTTCGTTAGTACGAGCTTCAACGCTTTCCGTTCTGCCTTGACGTTTGTCTCTTCGCCAGAAATTTATGGAGCGGTACAGTCTCCTTGCGTCGAATCTGCTTCACTCCCTCCACGATTGCTTTTACCTCGCTCCGACGTGACAGAATATCAAGCGTTTCAAGCAGACTCTCATACTCCTCTGCACTCATAACTACTGCAGCTTCTTTCCCATTCTTTGTAATGAGATAACGATCATAAAATTTGAGTGCCCCATTCACCAATTCAGTGAAACGCTGCTTTGCTTCTGAGACGGGTAGGGTCGTCGTGCTCATAGTGTTCTCCTTGCCATGTAAAAAACTTAGACATAATCCTGGACAATGTCAATTCCGGCTTTCTCCCTGAGCCTTCGCACCTCATGCTTTGTCAAATACCGCCACCTGCCGCGGGGAAGCCCTTCGTACGTAATATCGGCGTACGCGACACGATCGAGGTGTTCGATCTCATAGTCCAGCGCCTCAAACATCCTGTGCACCTGCCGGTTCTTCCCTTCGTGGATGACGATGCCGACAACTTTCTTCTTACCCCCCGGGATGGATACGAGCTCCGCAGGTTCGGTTTTACCGTCGGAGAGCCGGATGCCCTTCGCGAGCTTGGCGGCGTCCTGGGACAGGAGAGGTTTATCGAGCGTGACTTTGTACGCCTTCTTTACTTCAAACTTTGGGTGCATCATCCGGTTGGCGAATTCGCCGTCGTTCGTCAGCAGAAGCACTCCCGTGGTATTCCGGTCGAGTCTCCCGATGGAGAAGACCCGCTCCTTCACGCGTACGTAATCCATGACCGTGGTTCGTCCGCGTTCATCGCTCGCCGTCGCGATGCAATCTTTCGGCTTGTTGAATACAACGTACACCGGCTCGTGCAACATCGACACTTCCTTCTGATTCACGAACACCTGATCGCGCGAGGAGTCGATTTTTACGCCAAGACTCGTGACGACTTTTCCGTTGACTTTCACCTTCCCCTCCAGGATCATTTCGTCGGCCTTGCGGCGCGAAGCGATACCTGCCGTCGAGAGAAATTTGTTGAGGCGGATGAGATGCGGGGAGTCGGAGAGAGAGGATTTCATGCTAACTGACTAAATGATGTTACGCGTGAAATGAACATCAAGGATGCAACTCAGGCGAGTTCGCTCCTTCAACGTGCGGGAGGAAGCTCCTCCGTGTTCGCGGGATCGTCGTGAGGGGAGTCATCAACGGGAAGCTCCGCAAGCGTGCCGTTTTCTCTGACAACCGTTTTGCCGAGTTGTTCTTCGATTTCCTCATCGGTCTTGCCCATGCGTTTGAGCAGCTCGCGCTCCATATCCGAGCCCTGGTCGGCCATGATCTCCTCGATCTCGCGGGGCTTCGGAAGCTCGGAGAGATCGTTCAGCCCGAAGTGCTTCAGGAAATCGGCGGTAGTGCCGTACAGCAGGGGTCTTCCCGCAGTGACCGATCGACCGACGATAGTGACGAGTCCGCGCTCCATGAGTTTTTGAATGGCGTAATCGGCCGCGACGCCGCGGATTGCTTCGACCTCCGGCTTTGTCACCGGTTGCTTATACGCGATAACTGAGAGCGTCTCAAGAGTTGCCTGCGAGAGTTTGCGTTTCGCCTTCTCCTTCACCATGCGGCCCAGCCACTCCGCGAAATCGGGCATCGTGGCAAACTGGAATCCTCCCGCGACCTGGATAATGCGGAAGGAGCGGCCTGCATGCACGTACTCCGCATTGAGGTCGCGGATATGTCCGAAGATCTCTTCTTCCCGCATCCGGTACCGGGGCGCCCCGTTTTCGGCGGCCCAGAGGATTTCCTGAATCTGACGTGCCGTCAGCGGTTCATCGGACCCGAAGATAAGCGCCTCGACGATATGGCGCTTGCTTTCAGATATTGGCGTTTGGTCTGTCAAGCTGGTTCTGTCCTTGCTTTGTATACTATGAAATCGTCTTCATAAGCCGCCGGCCGTATGGCGATCACCTTGTCCTTCACCATTTCGAGCATGGCGATAATAGTTACAATGATACGAATTTTTTCCGTCATATGCGAGACCATCTCAAAAAAACCCACTTCTTCCCTTATTCGAAGCAAATCGGCAATATAACTCATCTGTTCGTCGATACTGACGTTCAAAAGCTCGATATCGTGATAAATCCTTTTTGGGGCACTATCGAGGACTTTCTTGAAGGCGGAAATCAGGTTGTACATCGTAATATGCTTCAGGCTTTCTTCCTGGTCTTCCAGCGTTACCCTACGGGTATCTGAGTGAAAAGCGAGCCGGTAATGCAGCTTGAGTTGTTCCGTTTCGAGCTGCTGGAGCACCGCGCTGGCTTCCTTGAACCGCTTGTACTCCAGCAGTCGACGGACGAGCTCGGCGCGCGGGTCGTCTTCCTCTTCTTCGCCCGGCGCCTTGGGAAGGAGCATCCTGACCTT
>DASYTP010000158.1:0-10700 GCA_036002145.1 Bacteroidota bacterium
CCACATTCAAAATAGGAGAAAATATCCATGGCAGGAAAGATAATTGGAATCGACTTAGGCACGACGAATTCTGTCGTTGCAGTGATGGAAGGAAATGATCCCGTTGTTATCGCAAATTCGGAAGGGGCCAGAACTACACCATCGGTAGTAGGCTTTACGAAGTCGGGGGAACGATTGGTTGGTCAGGCAGCGAAACGACAGGCTGTAACAAATTCACAGAACACGGTTTTTTCGATCAAACGCTTCATGGGCCGGTTCTATAACGAAGTGAACGAAGAGATGAAGCTTGTGCCGTATAAAGTCATACACGGTGACAATAACACCGCCCGTGTGCAGATTGGCGATCGCGTCTATTCACCTCCGGAAATCAGCGCCATGATCTTGCAGAAAATGAAGCAGACCGCCGAAGATTACCTGGGCACGAAAATCACCGACGCTGTTATCACCGTTCCGGCTTATTTCAACGATGCGCAGCGGCAGGCGACGAAGGAAGCGGGCGACATCGCCGGCTTGAATGTGAAGCGTATCATTAATGAGCCGACGGCGGCAGCGCTCGCCTACGGGCTCGACAAGAAGCACAAGGATGTCAAAGTTGCCGTGTTCGATCTTGGCGGGGGAACGTTCGATATTTCAATCCTGGAACTCTACGAGGAGCAAGGGGTAGGAAACTTCAATGTGAAATCCACCAACGGCGACACGCATCTCGGCGGCGACAACTTCGATCAGCGCGTGCTGGATTACATTGCCGATGAGTTCAAGAAACAGGAAGGGGTCGATCTTCGCAAGGATCCGATGGCGCTCCAACGGCTGCGTGAAGCTGCAGAGAAGGCCAAGATGGAGCTGTCACAGCTGCTCCAAACAGAAGTAAATCTGCCGTTCATTACGGCCACGGCTGACGGTCCGAAACATCTTAACCTCACGATCACCCGGGCGAAGTTTGAACAGCTGGTCGAAGACCTCATCCAGCGGTGCGTTCCGCCGGTGGAAAAGGCTCTTAAGGACGCAGGTATGCAGCCGGGACAAATCGATGAAGTGATTCTCGTCGGTGGAATGACGAGGGTTCCACGCGTACAGCAGCTCGTCAAGGATATTTTCGGCAAAGAGGGTCATAAAGGCGTAAATCCCGACGAGGTGGTGGCGATTGGCGCAGCTATTCAGGGCGGCGTCCTCTCGGGCGACGTGACCGACGTTCTGCTGCTCGATGTCACGCCGTTAACGCTCGGGATCGAGACGCTTGGCGGCGTGTCGACGCCGATGATCCAGGCGAACACGACCATCCCGACGAAGAAGAGCGAGATATTCTCGACAGCCTCGGATAGCCAGCCCTCGGTGGAGATTCATGTTCTGCAGGGCGAGCGACCGATGGCGATCGACAACCGTACACTCGGGAGATTCCATCTCGACGGTATCCCGCCGGCGCCTCGCGGCATCCCGCAGATCGAGGTGACGTTCGATATCGATGCGAACGGCATGCTGCACGTCATGGCGAAAGACAAGGCGTCGAACAAGGAGCAGAGCATCCGCATCACCTCGTCGAGCGGATTGAGCAAAGAGGAAGTCGAGAAGATGAAACGCGACGCGCAGGAGCATTCCGCGGAAGATAAAAAACGCAAAGAGGAGATCGATACGAAGAATCAGGCCGACAATATGGTCTTCCAGACACGCAAACAAATGAAGGACCTGGGCGATAAGATGCCTGCAGCCACGAAGAGCAAGGTGGAAGCTGCGGCCGATGCACTCGATGCGGCGGTGAAGAGCGGCATCCATGCCGAGATTCAGTCGAAACTGGAAGCGTTGAACAATGTCTGGAACGAAGCCTCGACGGAGATGTACAAGTCGGCAACCGCAGCGGGCGCGCAGCCGGGCGCTCAGCAAGCTCCACCGCCCCCGGGCGGCGAGCAGCAAGCCCAGCCGTCCGACGGCGGTAAGAAGGTTGAAGACGCGTCGTTTGAAGTTGTGGATGAGAAGAAGAAGTAACGTCGTGACCGATCCGTCAAACTAATGGCGGACAGGTTTTTAGACCATCTTTGAGCCGCCGATGCATCGTTCTTCACCTTTGATCCGATGCCAAGGCGGCTCAAGCATGTAAACGGGCGACCGAACTGCGCACTGAACCCAATTGGCGAGGCAAACGCTTCCCTTCTCGCAGGTTAGAGAAGTCGAAGATCCGGCGGTTCTTAGTGGGAGCGTGCGGGGAATGAGTTCTGCCGAACAACAAGTTGCCCGCGAGAAAATTGATCGTATAAAAAACGAATTAGGTGTCGAGAAGAGATATTAGCAAGAACACTATGCCTGATTTCTTAATCCGCAATCGACAATCCGCAATCCGAAATCCAGCGTACGCCATTACGGAGTAAACCATGACTTTTCAAAAATTCACCATAAAATCACAGGAGGCCGTACAGAACGCGCAGGAGATTGCTGCGAGCTACGGCAACCAGGCTATAGAGCCCGAGCATTTGCTTGCGGCGCTGGTGCAGGACAGCGACGGCGTCGTTGTGCCGATCCTGCAGAAAGTCGGGGCGAACGTCGGCTACATCAAAATCAAGATCAATGAGGCTCTTGAAAAACTTCCGAAAGTTTCCGGCGGGGGAGCGGGCAACCAACATATGGGGCAATCGCTTGCCCAGTTATTCGATGCGGCGTTGAAGGAAGCGACGGCCCTCAAAGACGAGTACGTGAGCACGGAGCATTTGCTCCTTGCGCTTGTCGCATCGAAGAGCACCGCGGGCAAGCTGCTCACCGATCAGGGGGTCACGAAAGACCAGATTTACGCCGCGCTGAAGGACATCCGCGGCACACAGCGCGTGACCGATCAAACCCCCGAGGAAAAATACCAGGCGCTGCAGAAATTCGGGCGCGACCTGAACGAGCTCGCCCGGAAAGGCAAGCTCGATCCCGTTATTGGAAGGGATGAGGAAATACGTCGTGTGCTTCAAGTGCTCTCCCGCCGCACGAAAAATAACCCAGTACTTATTGGCGAGCCGGGTGTCGGAAAGACGGCGATCGCCGAGGGCATCGCCCATCGTATCGTGCAGGGGGACGTGCCGGAGAATCTGAAAACGAAACGCATCATCGCGCTCGACATGGGTTCGCTTGTCGCAGGCACGAGTTTCCGCGGTCAGTTCGAAGAACGGCTGAAGGCCGTCCTCAAGGAAGTGACTGAATCGGAAGGAGAAATTATCCTCTTCATCGATGAGCTGCACACGCTTGTCGGTGCAGGCGCAGCGCAGGGCGCCGTCGATGCCGCCAATATGCTCAAGCCGGCGCTCGCCAAGGGGGAGCTCAGGGCCATAGGGGCGACGACCATCGATGAGTACCGGAAGCATATCGAAAAAGATCCTGCCCTCGAGCGGAGATTCCAGCCCGTGCTGATCGAAGAACCGGACGTGGAAGATACAATCTCGATCCTTCGGGGACTGAAAGAACGATACGAAGTGCACCACGGCGTGCGGATTACCGATGGAGCGATAGTCGCCGCCGCACAACTCAGCCATCGTTACATCAGCGACAGGTTCCTGCCCGATAAAGCGATCGACCTGGTCGACGAAGCGGCATCGAAACTGCGCATCGAGATCGATTCGTTGCCGGAGGAGCTTGACGAGGTCGAGCGCCGCATCAAGCAGCTCGAAATCGAGAGGGAAGCGGTGAAGCGCGAGCGCGACAGCGAATCGAAGGATCGACTCGATGATATCAGCCGGGAACTCGGCGAACTGCAACAGCAACGCTCGGAACTCCGTGCACACTGGCAGAACGAGCGCGGTCTGATTCAATCGATTCGCACGATGAAGGGAGACATCGAGAAAGCAAGAACTGACGCCGAAAAACTCGAACGCGAAGGCGATCTCGCAAGGGTTGCGGAGCTTCGATACGGTGTCATTGCCTCGCTGAACAAGAAGTTGAATGAGTCGACGGCGAAGCTGGCTGTCGTTCAAAAAGACAAGAAGATGCTGAAGGAAGAGGTGGACGCCGAAGACGTGGCCGAGATCGTTGCGCGCTGGACGGGTATCCCTGTCACCAGGATGCTCGAGAGCGAGAAGACGAAACTGTTGCATCTCGAAGACCGTTTGCACGAGCGTTTGATCGATCAGGAGGAAGCGGTGCATGCGGTGAGCGAAGCAATTCGCAGGAGCCGCGCGGGCTTGCAGGACGAGAAGCGCCCGATCGGGTCGTTCATCTTCCTGGGCACAACCGGCGTGGGGAAGACGGAGCTTGCCCGTGCGCTGGCAGAGTTCCTCTTTAACGACGAAAACGCGCTCGTCCGCGTCGATATGAGCGAATACATGGAGAAATTTTCGGTGTCACGGCTCATCGGAGCGCCCCCCGGCTACGTCGGCTATGAAGAAGGGGGACAGCTGACCGAGGCGGTCCGTCGCAAACCGTACTCGGTGATCCTGCTCGATGAGATCGAAAAGGCACACCCGGACGTCTTTAACCTCCTGTTGCAATTACTGGATGACGGAAGACTGACCGATAGCCAAGGCCGGACCGTGAACTTCAAGAATACGATCATCATTATGACGTCGAACCTCGGTTCGCAGCTTATCCAGGAGCGTCTGACGGGAGAATTCACGGATGAAGAGCTCGAGCAATTATATGGGCAACTCAAAGTTGCACTGTTCGAGATGTTACGACAGTCTGTTCGACCCGAATTCCTCAATCGTATCGACGAGATTGTCCTCTTCAAGCTATTGAACAAGAAGGATCTTCGTAAGATCGTTGACCTCCAGTTGAAACGGGTGAAGGAGCTGCTGGCCCGTAAGGAAATCACGATGGAGGTGACCGATGACGCAAAAGACTGGCTGGCGCGGCTCGGCTACGATCCGACCCTCGGCGCCCGTCCGCTGAAGCGCGTGATACAGAAACATATTGTCAATAAACTCTCAGAGCACATTCTCAGCGGCGATATCACCGACGGGGATTCGATCGAAGTGCGTCTCGATAAGCGCGGTTTGATCGAATGTGTGAAGAAAGAGCACGCTGAAGAGGTAGTATAAGTCGACTGTAGCGCGAAGTGACACTTCGCGCTACAATTGTTAATTCCTGCAATTTTACTTACCTTTTGATACTTTCTGTTCAGAATTCTTCATACATTTCTTATGATTTCGCTGATTATTCACGGAGGCGCGTGGGATATTCCCGAAGATCGCATCGAAGCGCATCGTGCCGGTTGTTCAAAGTCACTGCAGTTAGGCTGGGAGATGCTTCAGTCCGGCGCAACTGCCGTCGATGTCGTCGAGCGCGTGGTATGTTTTCTCGAAGACGACGGTGCATTTGACGCGGGAAGTGGATCGCACCTCAACGCTGACGGCGAGATCGAGCTTGATGCGAGCATCATGAACGGGAAAACGCTTCGCTGCGGCGCAGTCGCCGCCGTGCACCGGGTAAAAAATCCGATTTCCCTTGCGCGGAAAGTCATGGACGAGAGCGAACATATTTTATTGGTCAGTACAGGCGCCGAGCAGTTTGCGTTCGACAACGGTATGCAGCTTCATGATCCCAATACCTTTGCATCCTCACGTGAGCGGACCGCATGGCAGGCCAGTCAACATCAGCAGCATTACACAACCAAAGATGCCTTTCGCAAAACGAAAGCCGCAGGTGACACGGTCGGTGCGGTGGCGATGGACGGCAACGGCGATATCTGTGTCGGTACATCGACCGGCGGAACATTCCGAAAACATCCGGGTCGAGTCGGAGATTCACCGCTCATCGGCTGCGGTTCGTATGCGGAAAACGCAGTCGGGGGCGTCTCGACGACCGGCTGGGGCGAGGCGATGATCAAGGTTGTCATGGCAAAAACAGTCATCGACATCATGGAGATGAACGGGGGCAATCCCCAGGCAGCGGCTGAGAAGGGAATCGACATCGTCAAGCGGAAAGCCGACGGCTACGGCGGCGTTATAGTGCTGAATCACCAGGGAAAAATCGGCATTGCCTACAATACCCCACGGATGGCGCGCGCTTATATGACTCCGGAAATGAGCGAGCCCTTCGTGGCAGCATGAAGCCCACGTCGCTCATCGGGCATGTCATCGAGCTCCTCCAGCTCATCGAGGAGAGCCAGGAGCCTGCCGACCGCACTTCTTCCACATTTCTCCGCGCGCGAAAATACATCGGAGCAAGCGACCGTCGGTTCATCACCGGCGCGGCATTCGGCATCATCCGTCACCGAAGATACATCGAAGTATTGTTGGAGCAATACCTCGCCGAGCATCCCATGGATGGCGCGCTTGATGATCGTGCCAACCGGTTCCTCGCACTTTACACCTTGTACGTCGCAGCTCTCGGCTGCCGTGAGAATGGTGCTCACCCGTCTGAGGCATACTGGAATACGTGTTTTCCAAAAATCCGGATGGAATCCTTTCTCGAGTGGGTCTCGGCAAAGAAAGGCCTCGATTTTCTCCGTGAGGACGAACTCGTGCGGCTCGGGGTCAAGTATTCGTTCCAGGACTGGATGGTGCAGGATTGGCATGCACAGCTCGGCACAGGGATCGAATCGCTGCTCCACGCGCTCAACGCGCCGTCGAGAATAACCCTGCGTGTCAATTTGCTGAAATGCGACAGGGCCGGATGTCGTGATCGATTGAAGGGGGAGGGGATCGACTCGACGCCGACGTCGATTTCGCCGGCAGGTCTCGTTGCCGGAAAAAGATTCAATATCCATTCGTCCCCGGCATTTCGGGACGGCTGGTTCGAACTGCAGGATGAGGGGAGCCAGATAGTCTCATTGGCGATAAGCCCGAGACCGGGGAACATGGTAATCGACGCTTGCGCCGGGGCGGGGGGCAAGGCGTTGCACCTCGCCGAATTGATGCGAAACAAAGGTGAAATCGTCGCCATTGATGTCGACAGCGAGCGTCTTGCGGAACTTCAGCGGCGTGCGGACCGCGCCGGCGTTAACTGCATTCGTACCGAGCCTCGGGCAAACCTGGAGCCGGAACCTCTGCTCGGGAAAGCCGATATTGTGCTCGTTGATGCACCGTGCAGCGGTGTCGGCACGATCCGGAGGAATCCCCGGATGAAGTGGAGCGTGACGGAATCGATGGTCGACCATTTCTCAGAAAAACAGCTCAGCCTCCTGGGGTTTAATTCCAGATTTGTAAAACCTGGCGGGAGACTCGTCTATTCAACCTGCTCCCTGCTCTTGAATGAGAATGAGAATGTACTTCACGCTTTTCTCAATTCTCACCCGGAGTTTACAAGCGACGTTGGTAATTTGACCGGTTTGAAGATAGACCAAGGCGCCATAAAGTTGTTTCCTCATCTGAACGAAACCGATGGTTTCTTCATTGCACCCATGAAGCGGAGAAAGGATTGATCTCTCCGGTCAACACCGATTCTTGCATCTCTCTCCCTCAATTCGTAGATTAGTGTTGTTGGACTTTCTGGTAGAAGAATCACGATGAAGCCCTCAAATCTTTCGATTATTCTCATCATACTTCTGGTTTCGTGTTCGCGGAAAAGCGATAAAGAGCTTTACGAGGAAGGAAAAGCAGCCCACGCGCAGCAAGACTTCAAGCTCGCCGTCGAGCGATTTCAGGAAGTGGCCGACAAATCTTCAACCACCTCCTACGCCGAATCGTCCCTGACCCGCATCGCAGTAATCTATAACAACGACCTCCATGACACGCGGAAAGCGATACAGGCATATCAAAAAATCTACACACTGTTCCCGGAAAGCAGCGAGGCGCCGAACGCGCTTTTTCTGACCGGTTTCCTCTATAACAACGAATTGCATAACTCCGATAGCGCACGGATCATCTACGAGGCGTTTTTAGGCAGGTACGCGAATCATTCGCTGGCAGCGTCCGCGAAATTTGAGCTCGAAACCCTCGGCCAGGATCCGACGCAGCTGTTGCAATCGAAAGTCTCTTCCAGACAAAACGACAAATCTCAAGAGTCGTCGGGCACATCAAAACAATGACCGAAACGCGTCAGGAGTATCGAAAATATCTCCAGCCCGACGTCGTCGCAAAACTCGTTAACATGGAACTGGTAGCGCGGCTGGTCGTCGAGGGGTTCATTACCGGTTTACACAAGAGCCCGTATCACGGCTTTAGCGTCGAATTTGCCGAGCATCGCCAGTACATGCCGGGGGATGACATAAAACGACTCGACTGGAAAATATACGGGAAGACCGACCGGTATTATATCAAGCAGTTCGAGGAAGAGACGAATCTCAAATCGTATGTCATCGTCGATACGAGCCGTTCGATGGCGTTCAGCTCCGAAGGACGGATGTCAAAACTCGCGTATGCCTCTTACCTCACAGCCGCTCTCGCTCACCTGATGATCCAGCAGCGTGACGCAGTCGGGTTGTTATTGTACGACGAGAAGATCCGCACCTACATGCCGCCTCACGCGACAAAAAGTTACCTGCGCGAGATCCTTCGCCAGCTTGAGGCCGCAACACCGGGAAATAAAACCGGCACGGCCAACTCGCTTCACGAGATCGCTGATCGGATCAAGCGACGGGGACTCGTCATCATCCTGAGCGATCTCTTCGACAAACCGAACGAAGTGATGAATGCTCTCCGGCATTTTCGCCACAAGAAGAACGAAGTCATTGTGATGCAGGTGCTCGATCCGCTTGAGCGCAGCTTCGCATTCGGACGCGATGCGGTGTTCAAAGACCTTGAAACCTCTGAAGAGCTGATGACGCAGCCGTGGCATATCCAGAAAGCGTACCAGCAGGAGATGAAGAAATTCATCGACGATTACAAACGCGGATGCCGGGAGAACAATATCGATTACCTTTTACTCGATACGTCGACGCCGTTCGACGTCGCGCTGTTCGAGTATCTGCATAAGAGGCAGAGGATGGGGTAACGCAAGACAAGCCACATTACGGAGGAGGTTCCATGTTGCTTTTTATCGCAAGCCTGGTTAGCCTGAGCTGCAAGACGGAACTCGACTTCGGCAGCCCCCCGCGTCCCGACTATGATCCGCTGCGCGATGCAAACATCAAACCGAAAGTCGTCGAGACCTTTCCCCATGCCAACACACAAGGACCGTTCGAGGATTTCAGCACCGCACTCCAAATCCGTTTCAACAAAATTATGAAATTGCCGACGCTGAGGCAAGCGATCCATTGTTCCTCGTCCCTCGGCGATGTTCTGGTCGATACGACCACGATCGAAACTTCGGACGGCACAACATTTATTGTTGATGTGAAGCGAGCGGATTCGCCTGCCCGCTTCTGGTGGAAGGTCGGGCAAGCATATTCGCTTCACGTCGATCCTTCAGCAATCGATATCAACGGGAACACTCTGGCGGAAGAATTTTCGATGTCATTCATGCCGGAACCGGGATTTCGACTGCTGGGCATTGATCCGGTAAATGGGGATACTGATGTCAGTCCGGATGCAGCCTCGGGATTCATACGCCTCGCATTCAATAGCGAGCTCGATGCTTCAATACTCCGGGCAATTCATATTTGGCCCCCGATATACGGAGCATGGTATGTTGAGGATGAAACACGCGTGTATTGCCGCCTGGATCAGAATCTTGACCTGCATACCGCCTACTCGATTACCGTCGATTCAACAGCGCGCGATAGATACGGGCATGTCATATCCGGTAATGTCTATTCGGTCTTCGCCACACAGTCGTTCCGCGTCTTCGCGACGTTTCCGAGAGACGGTGACAGAGCAATAACACCGACAAGTGCAATCGCCGTGGTATGTAATGCGCCGATCGATACAAGTTCGGTACGCAGCGCATTCAGCCTTGCTCCACGAACCGGCGGTTACTTTGTTTTCGAGAAAACTCAATTTTATTTTGTCCCTGACACCGGTCTGAGGACATCAACCTTCAATACGGTCAGACTGGAAGTGAGTCTGCGCGGGAGAGATAGCACTCCTCTTGCCTCGCCCTACACGTTCATGTTCGTAACTGAAAAGTTCAAAATCGTTCACACCTTTCCACCGGATTGGGCCGAGAGCGTCCCGAGGACAGTCCGCCTGAACGTCCAATGTAATGCCAGAATCCTGCAATCGTCGGTTCCCTCGGCCTTTACGGTTTTTAGACTTTACGGATCTCAAGTTGCAGGATCGTTCGAGTACTGTAATGGTACCGACTGTTCCGATTTTGCGTTTTATTTTACTCCTTCCGAACCGCTTGCGGCGAACACAGTGTATATTGCGGCAGTAGGATACCATACGCCAGAATTAATATCGCAGACCGGGGCATTGCTGCCTCCCGTCTCAAACGGGCCACCGGCCGGTCCGAGATGGGTGTTTACTACTGGGACTAAATAATAATTGGATGCGTTTTCGATAGTGAAGAAACCCTGGAGCGCGAATTATTTCCTCCTGGCCGGTGTGATCGCCCTGGGATGCAAGTCGGAGCTCGATTTTGGGAGCCCTCCCCGTCCCGACTATGATCCGCTTAGAGATGCAAACATCAAACCGAAAGTGGTCGAGACCTATCCTCATGACAACTCTCAAGGTCCTTTCGAAGATTTTGGCACCGCACTTCTAATACGTTTCAACAAAATCATGAAATTGCCGGCTCTAGGGCAAGCCATCCATTGTTCCTCTTCCCTTGGCGATGTCCTGGTCGATACGACCACCGTCGAAACTTCGGACGGCACAACATTTCTTGTTGACATGAAGCGGGCGGATTCGCCAGCCCGGTTCTGGTGGAAGGTCGGGCAATCATATACGCTCCACGTCGATCCTTCGGCAATCGACATC